>CBDUXZ010000048.1:0-9134 GCA_965371325.1 uncultured bacterium
CGGAGCCTTCGGCATCGAAGGGCGCCGCATACCCACGCTGAGGGGCGTTTGGTGCCCGGCGTCACCGACCGGAGATCCCGAGAAAATCGCGAGCATCGGCGTGGGGATCAAGCGATGGGTCGCGCATCACGGCTTCGCGCTGAACGTGACAACCGACCTCGCCCGCTTCGACGCCATCATCCCCTGCGCGCTCACCGGAAAACGCATGACTTCCATGGCCCGTCTGCTCGGCCGCGACATCGCGATGGAAGAAGTCGAGAACGCCGTGGCCGGCGTTCTGCCCGAGGTGCTGGGCGGGCCACTCCTCGAGGATGAGGAACTCGGCGCGCTTCGCACACCTTTGATCGAGGTTCTCGAACGATGAAGCTCTACCACTATCCCTTCGCCCCCAATCCCCGGAAGGTGCGCCTTTACATCGGAGAGAAGGGGTTTTCGATGGACTACGAGGAGGTGGATCTCACCAGGGGAGAGAATCGCACGCCGGAGTTTCTCGCGAAGAATCCCATGGGATCGCTGCCCGTCCTCGAGCTGGACGACGGCAGCTATCTTACCGAGTCACTGGCCATCATCGAGTATCTCGAGGAGCTTCACCCCGAGCCGCCCATGATCGGAAAAACCCCGCGCGAACGGGCCCGGGTGCGCGAGTTGGAGCGCCTCGCGGAAATGAGCATCCTGAGTCGTATGGGCCGGATCTTCTTCAACACGAGCCCTGTCTTTCCCCGGGAGAAGCAGTCACGCGAGTCGGCGGAGCAGGCGCGGGCGGGTCTTCCGAATGCGTTTCGGATCGTGAACGACCGTATCGGAGAGAGCAAATTTGTTGCCGGCGACCGGCCCACCATTGCCGACTGCACACTTTACGCCGCCCTCGAGCTCGGCAAGGTGGCCGGCGTCATCGTCGGTGATGAGTATCCAAACCTGAAACGCTGGCACGAAGGCTTCAGCCGGCGCCCGAGCACCGGCGCCTAGTCATCCCGGACCGGTTTCCTCATCTGCTTGGTCGTGCCCCGGCGCTTCTTTGTTTCGATGCGCCGTTCCTTCGCGCCGGCCGTGGGTTTCGTCGGTCGGCGTTTCCTTTTCGGCTTGAGAGCGGCTTCGACGATGGCCTGAAGGCGCGCCACCGCTTCCTCTTTGTTGGAAGACTGGCTCCGGGATCGGCGGGCGACCGCGCGAAGGGCGCCGTCCGCGTCGAGTCGTCCGCCGAGAGACACGATCAACCTCTCCCGCGTTGCCCGGTCCACCGCCCGCGAGGTCCGTACATTCCAGCGCGCCTCGACTTTCGTCTCGGTCTTGTTGACGTGCTGGCCGCCGGGCCCTCCGGCACGCGCCGTGCGAAATTCCACCTCGCGAAGTGGAATAGTGATATGTCGCCTCTCGATCCCGCTTCGGGAACTGCCCGATCCGGGTCCTCGCGGTGCCGCTACCATGGCGGGAAAAGGGAGACGGGGATCTCGATGAGGGTCGGAATGTCGCGCTCGAAGGCTTTCTGGATCGCCCGGGGCAGCGACGCGGCGTTGGGAATGCGCACCCCCTCACCGCCGTAAGCCTTTGCCAGCGCAGGGAAATCGGGATTCACCAGGTCCACCTCTCCGGAGCGGTTGAATCCCCGCATCTGAAGCGTGCGGATCACACCGTACTGGTTGTCGTTGAAGACCAGAACGGGGATGCCCTGGCCATGCTGAACCATGGCGCCGAATTCGGCGCTCGTGAAGTGAAATCCTCCGTCACCGATGACGACGGCGACATTCGCGTCGGGCAGCGCCGTTTTTGCGCCCAGCGCGGCGGGAATCGCATATCCGAGCACCCCGGATCCCGACGGGTAGAGAAACGTGCGCGCACTCCGGCAGGGGTAGTAGAGCTCGCACCAGTAGCCCGGCACGGTCTGATCAATGGCGAGGATCCCCTCGGCCCCGATCCCCTCCGCGATGGCCGCGAGAAAATCCATCGCCAGTGGTTCTCTCTCCCGGTTACGCGCGCGCTGGGTGTGGTTCAACTCGCTGATCCGTTGCTGTGCCGCATGACCGGAGCGCGCCGGCTCCAGCGCGAGTTCGGAGAAGAGATCCGCAAGAAACGCTTCGACATCCGCCGTAACCGTCAGCGACGGTCGCCAGGTGCGGCTGAAGACCGCCGGATTGATGTCAACATGGATAAGCTTCTTGGGGGGCGGCGACTTTACACGGCGGAGATCACGATGAGCAAGACGGGTGCCGAGCGCGATCACGAGATCGGCATTCCCGAGAATTTGATCAACACCTCCTCCTGCCGCCAGGACGCCCACGTGAAGGGGATGATCGGCGGGTATCGCTCCCTTGGCCGTGCTGGTGGTGATCACCGGTGCGCCGAGCCACTCCGTGACGCGGATCAGCGCGCGCTCTGCCCCGGCCTGCACAACCCCCCCCCCGACGACAAGCGCCGGGTACTCGGAGGATTTGACGGCGGTAATCACGGCCCGCATGGCTTCGGTGCCGGGGCGGGCAACCCGGATCGATGCTGGGGAGAGCGTCTCCGCCGGGCACTCCGCGACGAGGAAATCGTGCGGAATCTCGAGGAACGCGGTGCGGCCAGGCCCGCTTTTGATCGTGGCGAAGGCCTGTTGGATCCGGGCGGGGATCTCTCCCACGTCCAGAACCCTTTCCGCGTGATCCACAACCGCCCGGAAGGCGCCCAGCTGATCCTTCATTTCGTGGAGCGCATGGCGCCCCGCCCCGATGAGGCCCGAGTGAATCTGTGAAGCGATGAGGAGGACGGGCACGTCGGAGCAGGCGGCTTCGTTCAGGGCGGCGATGGCGTTCAGAGCGCCCGGCCCCGTCGTCACGAGCGCGATTCCCGGACGCCCGGTGGCCCGGGCGTAGCCGTCGGCCGCATAGACCGAGGCCTGCTCATGCCGCACCAGCACATGGGCGGGTGGTCGATGCGTCTCCGCTCGTTCGAGGAGGGCGTCGTAGATCGCAAGATTGTGAACGCCGGGAATTCCGAAAACGTGCTGCACGTCATGAGCAATGAGGCCTTCAACGAGCGCCTTCCCGCCGGTTCGCTTGCTTGCCACTGCTCCTCCGCTGTGCGTAAAATCCGGGCCAGTCTAAGGCAGGGCCGGGCCCCGATCAACGAGTTCCTGCGCGAATATCGCGCACCAAGCTTTCGGGCGCGGCCTGAATCGCGTCCGACTTCGTTCCTCCCGATGTTTGCGCTCCCGCTCCGCTCACCGGATTCTATCAATGACCGCCACACCATTCGATCTGAAGCTCACCTGGCATGAACCTGTCAGAATCGGCAATCTTCCACCCCTCTTCTTCCTGCATGGCGCCTGGCACGGTGCCTGGTGCTGGGAGGCCTTCCTCGGGTTCTTTACCGCGAGGGGCTATCCCTGCGCGGCAGTCGATCTCGCGGGGCACGGTGAAGCTGCCCGCCCGCGCGGTTTTGATTTCCGGCCGGTGGCCCGGCATCTTCCCGCGTTGCGATCCGCGATTAGCGAGGTCGGACGCCGCGGACGCCCCATCCTCATCGCCCACAGCATGGGGGGGTGGCTTGCGCAGATGCTCGTCTCGGAGCCCGACCCGGTAAATGTTCAGGGTGCCGCGCTCGTAACCCCCGTACCCGCGGGAGGGCTCCCCCTCGCGACCTCGCTCAAGGTTGCGCTTCAGCATCCACTAAAGTTCATCCGTACCGGCCTTCTGCAATCCTTCGTCGTGGACAGTCCGCGCATGGCCCGCAAGCTGTTCCACGCGCCAGAGAAGCCGGAACGGGAAGTGATCGCGGCGACGGCGAAGTTAAGTCCGGAAAGCGCCCTGGCCTGCATGGACATGATCTTCGGGTTTTCCCGTGTGAGCCCGCGCAAGATCGCCCCGATCCCCGTTCTCCTTCTCTCGGCGGAACACGATTACTTCTTCCCGCCGCGCTACGAACGAAGGAATGCAAAGCGACTCGGTGCGGAGTATCTGGAGTTTCGGGGAATGGCGCACAACCTGATGGAAGGCGATCGATGGGAGGAAGTTGCGGCGGCACTTCTGGCGTGGATCAACAGGGTCCGCAGAAACGGAAGCTAGGAGGCGCCCGCCGTCCTTACCGGGGATCGGCCATCAGCGCGGAGTGGACGCGGGCGGTGTGCTCATGCTCGGCGGCAGGCTATGGCCGTAAGGAGCAAGCCTCGGGAGCGGACGCCGCGGCGCGTTGGTCGCGCCGGTCGGCATCCGCGGCGTCGAAGGGTCGATGTTGATGCGCCGCGGCGCCACGGCGGCGTCGTAGCCCGTAACCGTGCCAACGCCCCGCGGCGCTCGTTCGTAGACGAAGGGCTTTGGCAGATCGGGCCGCGGCGGAATGCCTCCGTAAATACCGTCGGTTCTCCTCGGTTCTTTATCGGTTGAACGTGATGTAGATCGCCGAAGGACGGGCCGTGGCAGGGTGAGCGGCGGGAGCGATCCGGCAGGCTCCGCGATCGCGGGCACGCCAGGAAGAGCGCCCCGCGGCTGAGCAATCCCCGCGTCGGCCACACCTTCTTCCTCGCGGGGCCCCACCGGGAAAGCCGCTTCGTCATCGGGCGCTACGATCAATCCCTTCCGGTCCGACCCGGCCCTCCCCTGTGCGCCTGATGGATTTCCCGCCGCGTCCGCCCCTTCCCGATCCGGCTTCCTGGCGGCAGGTTTCAAATCGTCATCGAACCGGAAGATCGACTCCGATTGCGCCCCGGCCTCGATGGGCAGCATAAGGGCGCACAGGATCGCGATCGCTCCGAACCCTTTCATCGTTGATCCTCCTTGGCGGAAGCCCTTCATCACCTGACGGGAGAGCGCCTCGGGAAGAGCGGCCATTGGGAGCCCAAACAAGACCCCTAATGTAGTGAGCCCGGTCCGCCCGTTCAACCTATTCCTGTCAGCCCTTCGGGCGGCTCTCTGGCAAGCAGCGCCAGGGCGGAAGAGACGGCCAGGCCGGCGATGACGGCTGCTTGCAATGTCACAACGCCGTAGCCCAGGAGCAGCGCGCCGTACCACGGGATCCAGGGCCCGAGGAAAAGACGCGAACCAGCCGCCGCGAGAAGGATCAGGAAAGGCGCCAGGCCGAGTGCGAGGAGAAACGCGTCGAGGGCGCGGCCTCTCCGCGAGGGGAGGGCGCCCAGCCAGGGCCAGGCCCAGGCGGCGGGCGCGAGAAGCATCGCCGCGCTCAGATCGTTTACGAGCCAGGCCCACGCCCCCGCGACGAGCAGGAGAAAAAGCCCTGCCTCCCGCCGACCCGCGCCCGCGCTGATCCGACGCGCGGCCCAGACACCGAGACCCGCCGCCAGGAGCGCGCCGAGCATGGGCAGCGGCTGCCAGGTGGTGAGGAAGGGATCCCTTAGTGCAGCGGGATACGCGCTGAACCCGGGAAGCAGATGGGTTCGAACCGCCAGGCGCATGGCAAGGGCGCCCAGGCCCACGGGGAGCGTCCAGGACGCCGCGCGAAGGAGGGAGCCCGTCGTGGGTCTCCGGCGCAGGAAGGTGTCAGCGACGAGAATCCCGAGGGGGAGAAAGAGGAGCCCGGCCACGATCCGAATCGCGGATCGCATGACGATCTTGTCGGCGCTCAGGGTTACGAGATCGGGCGAGGATATGATCCCCGCGCCAAGTACGGCGCTCACCGCGGCCTCCGCAGACGTTCCGAAAAGGCGCAGGGCGCCGGGCCGAATCCCGGCGAGGGTATCCGCCTCCGTGTAGGCCACCGCCCGCGCGCGAGCCGCGTCAGCCGGCTGCATGGAAAGATTGATGGCCGCGATGCCGCGTTTCTGCAGCGGGCCTTGCCCCGTGAAGGAGAGGGGAATGGCTCTGGCGATCAGCTGCGAGAAGGGACCTTCGGGGAAGACGCGGGTCCCGATAGCGTTCACACCCGCGGCGACCCTGGCGCGGAGCCACAGGGGCGCGAATTCACCCCTGTGGCCGCCCCCGCGCATTGTCATCCCGGCGCCGTGGCCGGGCGTCACGTGATCGAGAGAAATGGCCGCGTAGGGAGGAATGTCGCCATCGCCGGGCAGGGAGGTCCACGCCGCGTCCCGCGCGAAGACATCGGTCCCGATTGATCCCCACACCCCCGCGTCCGAGGCGAGGAGAATGAGCGTCCGTTTTGGTTTCACCTGCAAAAAAATCCGCGCCAGCTCGAGGAGCGTCGCGACACCACTTCCGTTATCGGCGGCGGCCTCTGGGCTCGTGACCGGGGCGTCGTAATGCGCAACGACCAGAAGCGGAACGGAACTTGTGCCCCGGATAACGGCGAAGACGTTTCGCCCCGTAACCCTCTCTCCCCGGATCAGAACCGGAAAGCTCTGGGTGCGCGTGGGGAGGCCGAGGCTACGAAAACTGTTTTCAACGAAATCGGCGGCGCATCGGGCACCCGGGCTTCCTGTGACCCGGGCGGGGCACCCAAGCGCGATTTTCTTCAGATGTCCGTATGCTCTTTGGGTATCGAAAAGCGGGTAGGAGACCGTGAGCGAGGCGCGGGACATCGCCGGCGGCTCACGCCGGTAAAGAACGTACGCCGTGAACACCGCGACAAGCGCGGCTATGATGAAGAGACTCGCTTCTCGGCTCAGGTTTTCTCTCGCGATCGGTGACTCCGGCGTGCAGCGTGGCGAGCGAAAGTATCATGGGGACTTGCGCAGTGACAAGCGATCACGCGAACAGGAGTTCTCATCTGATCATGACAGGGAAAAACCGGAGAGGCCAGGGTTTCGCCCGTGGGTAGGCCGACCTATAATTGACGCGTATGCTTAAGGGTCACGCTACCGCCGAGGGAACAACGCGTTTTCGAAAGCGCCTCCAGGGGACCGTCCCTTCGGAGCACTTCCGCGAATGCGGAGATCTGTGGCTGTCATCCATCGGTTTCGGCACCTACCTCGGCAAGGACGATGACGCCGATGATCAGAAGTACCTGGATGCGTCGCCGAGGGCGGCTGAGCTGGGCGTAAACGTGTTCGACACGGCGATCAACTATCGTTCGCAGCGAAGCGAGCGGACCCTCGGACAGACCCTGGCCGCCCTGGCGGAGGAAGGGGAGATCGTCCGCGAGGAATTGCTGATCTGCACGAAGGGGGGGTATGTTCCCTTTGACGGCGTCCGGCCTTCGGATCCGGCCGCCTACTTCGAGGAAGCTTTCGTAAGCCGGGGGATCATCGGTGAGGGAGAGCTGGCCGCCGGCTGCCACTGCATGGCGCCGCGGTTCCTGGCGACCCAGCTCGAGCAGAGCCGGAAGAACCTGGGTCTTGAGACAATCGACGTTTACTACGTGCACAACCCCGAGCACCAGCTGGTGGAGTTCGGGAGGGCAGCCTTCAAGGAACGCCTCCTGGATGCTTTCCGCGCCCTGGAGGAGGCCGTGACGCGCGGGGAGATCCGCTTCTACGGAACGGCAACCTGGCAGGGGTTTCGTGAAGAGACCGGCGCTGCCGGTCTTTTGAGCCTGGAGGAAATCGTCGGCATAGCCAGGGAGGCCGGGGGAGATTCACATCACTTCCGGTTCGTGCAGCTCCCGATGAACTTCGCGATGCCCGAGGCCATCACACTCAAGAACCAGTCGGTGCGCGGCAAGACAATGACGATGGTCGAGGCGGCCGATCGGTTCGGTATTACACTGGTTGCAAGCGCCTCCCTTCTCCAGGCCCGGTTCGCGGGTGGGCTTTCGCCCGGGATCGGCGAGATCCTTACAGGTTTCAAAAGTGACGCACAGCGTGCTATTCAGTTCGTGCGATCGACCCCGGGGTTCACTGTGGCGCTCGTTGGCATGAAGAAGCGCGCACATGTCGACGAGAATCTTCAGGTCGCGCGTATTCCGCCGGTTTCAATGGAAACCTATTTCAAACTCTTCGAGCAGGGAGGCGACGCTTGAGGCGTCGTGTCGGGTTCACGGTGCTCGCGGAGACTTCCTGACCTGGAGGAGCGTAATGGCTGACATCAGGCAAGTTACGCCGGTCGAGGCGAAAGAGGTTCTCGAGGGCGGGTCCGACGCCGTCTACCTCGACGTGCGCACGGTGGAGGAGTTTACCGCGGGGCATCCGGAGGGCGCGCTCAATATTCCAATACTCTTCTTCGGGGAACGGGGGTCAACATCCAACCCCGATTTTCTCGCCGTGGTGGAGAAAACGATTCCGAAGGAAAGAACAATTCTTTGTGGCTGCAAGAGCGGCGGGCGATCCGCCATGGCGGCCAAAGCGCTGAAAGGGGCCGGATACGAGATGGTCATCAACGTGAGCGGCGGCTTTTCAGGGGCAAAGGACCGCGGCGGGAACACGGTCGTGGCCGGCTGGGCGGAAAGTGGCCTGCCGGTAGGAACCGGGGAGCCTGCCAAGGCGAATTACAGAGAGCTAAAAGAGCGGGCCGGGCGCTGATGGTCAAGATCAACAAGGTCTACACCCGAACGGGAGACAGCGGGGAAACCGGACTGGTGGACGGTTCGCGTGTTTCCAAAGACTCCCTTCGTGTCGAGGCCTACGGAACGCTCGACGAGCTGAACGCGGCCCTGGGACTTGCGCGGGTCTGGAACGACAGGGGGCGGCGGACCAAGGCGGCCCACTGGCTCGACGGCGTGCTGAGAAAACTCCAGGATGAGCTCTTCGACCTGGGAAGCGAACTGGCGACGCCGGCATCCTTCACCTACCCCGGCAAGTTCAAGGTCGGAAAGGCGCACATCAAGCAACTCGAGTCGCTCATCGACAAATGTTCGGATGAAATCGATCCGCTCCTCTCCTTCGTTCTTCCCGGAGGCGGCCCCGTCAGCGGGTTTCTGCACCTCGCCCGGACGACCGCGCGCCGCGGTGAGCGCGTCATGGTGAAGCTCCTGAGGGAAGAGCCCGAAACGGGAACCCAACCGCTTGCTTATCTGAACCGCCTCTCCGATCTCCTGTTCGTTCTTTCCCGATGGGTCGGCAAGCATCGCGGAGAGACGGAGTACCTGTGGAAGCGGGGCCTCGAATCGCACGCGGGCAAACGGGCGAAGGCGGCCCGCGGCGCGCATAAAACCGGCGGAAGCCGCCGAACAGGCAGGAGAAAACGTTGATGGGATCAGAGGCGGCCCCGGCGTTGTACTTCAAGCAGGTTCTCGCCGGTCCGATGCAAAACTTCGTCTACCTCATCGGCGATCCGCGCACGCGGGAGGCCGCCATCGTCGATGCCGCCTGGGAT
>CBDUXZ010000049.1:0-9123 GCA_965371325.1 uncultured bacterium
GCTCTTCCGATCTCTTGTCGCCTGCCACGGAATCGGTCGCGGGCAGGAGCTGGAAGCCCAGAATTGCCGCGAAAAAGAGCGTCGGAAGCAAATATACGATCGGTGCGAACTTCTTCTTCATCGTTTCCTCCTGGTTGGTTTCAATAACCACGTTATGAACCGCGAGCGTGCTGGCACGTTCAGGCGACAGGATCTACCATGAAGCGGGCCCTTTGGCGACTCTCCGTGCGGGTCGTGGGTTCAGAAAGAGGGTTTCCCGCTCGGATTATTCAATCGGGGATGACATGACAGACGATCATTCATGTTGCCATGATAGCGCGGGCGACCAGGCGGGGCGGGACGCGGCCCGGGGAGAAGCGTCGGCGGGCCCGGTCATTTACACATGCCCGATGCACCCCGAGGTCGAGCGCGCCGCGCCGGGCGCCTGCCCCGACTGCGGTATGGCGCTCGAAGCGCTGACGATCGCTTCCATCGAGGGGGAAAACGCCGAGCTCGACGATATGTCGCGGCGTTTCTGGTGGAGCCTTGCCCTGACCCTCCCGCTCTTCATCCTTTCGATGTCGGATCTCATTCCGGGAAAGCCGCTCGAGGGGCTCGGCTCTCCGCGCAGCATGGCCTGGCTGCAGCTCGCGCTGGCAACGCCCGTCGTTCTTTGGGGGGGTCGCCCGTTTTTCGAGCGCGGATGGGCGTCGATCAGGAACCGGCGTCTCAACATGTTCACACTGATCGGCATCGGCGTGGGAACCGCTTACGGCTACAGCCTGCTGGCCATACTCGGCCCCGGCCTCGTCCCCGACGACTTCAGGGGTCCCGGGGGTGAGGTTCCACTCTATTTCGAAGCCGCGGCGATGATCACGGCCCTCGTCCTTCTCGGCCAGGTCCTCGAGCTTCGGGCGCGAAGCCGCACGAGCATCGCCATCCAGGCCCTCCTGGGGCTGTCCCCCAAAACAGCACGGCTCGTCCGCGAGGACGGATCGGAAGGGGACGTTCCGCTCGAGACCGTCGAGGTGGGATACCGTCTGCGAATAAGGCCGGGTGAGAAGGTGCCGGTCGATGGCGTCATCATCGAAGGGGTGAGCGCGATCGACGAATCGATGATCAGCGGTGAACCAATCCCCGTCGAGAAGAGTCCGGGTGAGCGTGTGACCGGGGGAACGGTCAACGGCCGCGGTGGGTTCGTGATGCGGGCGGAGCGGGTGGGGAAAGACACAATCCTTGCCCAGATCGTGCGCATGGTCAGCGAGGCGCAGCGAAGTCGGGCGCCTGTGCAGCGTCTGGCGGATACGGTGTCGGGCTACTTCATTCCCGCTGTCATGAGCGTGGCAATCCTGACTTTCATTGTATGGGCCCTCGCGGGGCCGGAGCCGGCGCTCTCCTACGCGCTCCTGAACGCGGTTGCGGTTCTGCTGATTGCCTGCCCCTGTGCGCTCGGGCTTGCGATTCCGATGTCGATCATGGTCGGGACGGGGCGTGGCGCCACGGCGGGTGTCCTGATCAAGAATGCGGAGACGCTGGAGGTTCTCGAGAAGGCGGACGTCCTCGTCGTGGACAAGACGGGCACGCTGACGGAAGGGCGTCCCCGGCTTGCAGCCGTTCTGCCGGCAGGCAAAATGGACGAGGGGGAGGTGCTTCGCATCGCGGCGTCGCTGGAGCTTGGAAGTGAGCATCCCCTCGCCTCGGCAATCCTGGCGGGCGCCGAGGAGCGCGGGGCCGCCGTGAGAGGGGCGGAGGACTTCGAGTCGATAACCGGAGGAGGTGTCAGGGGAAAGGTAGACGGGCGCGACGCCGTTCTGGGAACCCAGGCGCTTCTGGAGGCCGTCGGTGTTGACATGACCTCCCTCTCGGGTCGCGCGGAGCCGCACAGGCGCGAGGGGCAAACGGTGATCTTTCTCGCCGTTGAGGGCCGGCCCGCCGGGCTGCTCGCGGTCTCGGATCCCCTGAAGGCTTCGACGCCGGCGGCCCTTCGGGCGCTTGGCCGCGATGGCTTGCGCATCGTGATGCTGACCGGCGACAGCCGATCGGCCGCCGAAGCCGTTGCGCGGAAGCTCGGGATCGCTTCCGTGGAGGCGGAGGTTCTTCCCGGGGACAAGCGTGATGTCGTGAAGAAACTTCAGGCGAAGGGCGCAGTCGTTGCAATGGCCGGAGACGGAGTCAACGATGCGCCGGCTCTGGCCCAAGCGGATGTGGGCATCGCGATGGGGACAGGAACCGATGTCGCGATTGAGTCGGCGGGGGTCACGCTCGTGGGGGGGGATCTCCGCGGGATCGTCCGCGCAAGACGGCTCAGCCGGGGAACGATGCGCAACATCCGGCAGAACCTCTTCTTTGCCTTCATTTATAATGCGTTGGGAGTGCCCATCGCTGCGGGGGTGCTCTATCCGTTCTTTGGCCTTCTTTTGAATCCGATGATCGCGAGCGCCGCGATGAGCCTGAGTTCCGTGTCGGTCATCACCAACGCGCTCCGTCTGAGGCGTCTTCCCCTCGATGCTCCCTAACCCCGAAGCCGCGTACGGCGGTACCACTTCGCCTTGCGATTCCAGGGACCCTGGGCGCGGCGGATGAAACGCGGCGCATGCTGGTAGGCTTCGGCGGCTTCCTCGAGCGCTTTTGTCGCTTCTGTATTCCGGCCCAGTTCCGCGTAACACCGTCCGAGCTTGTAGTAGCCCTCGACCGAGTCGGTGTTCATCTTTGTGAAGCTCTCGAACCAGGGAGCCGCTTCTTCGAAGCGGCCTGCATCGAAATAGATCGTGCCAGTCAAAAGATAGGGCTCGCCGTAGCGCAGCGTTGCTTTGACATCGAGCGCTTCGCGTACGAGCGGCAGCCCCTCTTCTTCTTTTCCCAGCGCGAGAAGCGTGTATCCATAGAAGAAAGTTGTTTCGGCGGATTCTGGGGATCGTTTATGGGCCTTCTCCATGTGGGGGAGCGCTTCGGAGAATTTTCCCTTCAGCGCAAGGAGGCGGCCGAGATCGTTATGAGCGGCGGCATTGTCGGGGTTCGTCGCGACGGTCCTTCGCAGCTCGGATATTTCGCGGCGTGCCTGAAGGAAGGGAAGCGGGTTCGGGGACCGGCCGGTATATTGAGACCGGGCGAGGTGGACGACAACGAGTGCGATGACCGCGGCGAGCAGCCAGTTTCCGAGAATCCGGCTGAGGATCATCGTCGTTATGAACCACAGTACCCATCCGGACATGAAACCCCCAGGGTGGAATCAGGGGACTATCTTACGCGCCTCCCGGTGGCGCCTCAAGGTGTAGCTACGGCAGCTTGACACGTATCCGGGGTGGCGGCAGGATGAGCCACCGCGGTCTGGGGCGAGGCTTGGAAAAAGAGCAATCAAGGCGTGAGGAGCTTACTCTCCTCAAGAGAGGCTTGGCCGACTACGTCGGCTTACTCGCCGAAAGCGGAGTACACACGGTGGCTTCTCGCCCTGGGACCCCTGCAAAACCGCCCCCCACACTCCCCGACGCGCTTCCAGGCGAATCAGAAGCTCTCTTCTCACCCAGGCCCAGGCGGAGCTCTCCGCTCACCCTCCCGCAGATCCGGGAGGAGATGGGCGAGTGCACGCGGTGCAAGTTGCACGCCGGGCGCACCAACATCGTCTTCGGCGAGGGAGATCCGAAAGCGGAGATTCTCTTTATCGGGGAGGGACCAGGCGCAGAAGAGGACAGGCAAGCCCGGCCCTTCGTTGGCCGCGCGGGAAAATTGTTGACGAAAATAATCGAGGATGGCATGAAGCTTCGCCGGGAAGACGTTTATATCGCGAACATCGTGAAGTGCCGTCCCCCCGGTAACCGCGATCCCGAAAAAGAAGAAGTCGCGGCCTGTAAGCCATTCCTTCTTCAACAGATACGGGCCATTCGGCCCAAGGTCATCGTTACCCTCGGGAGGCCGGCCGCCTCAACCCTCCTGGAGCGCAATATCCAGATCACCCGCATGCGCGGGCAGTGGCAGGAGTTCTACGGGATTCCTCTGATGCCAACCTACCACCCTGCTTTCGTCCTGAGACAGTACACCGAGAAGACACGAAGGGAAGTGTGGGAGGATATGAAAGCAGTCCTCGAGAAAATCGGTAAACCACTCCAATAGCAGGGACAAACAGTTGCATCGGCTCATCTTCGGACTTTTCTTCATGACCGGCGCGGCAGGCCTTATCTACCAGGTGGTCTGGTTTCGCGTTCTCATGCGTGTTTTCGGAAGCACGGTTTATGCAACTTCGACCCTCGTCGCGAGCTTCATGGCGGGACTCGCCCTGGGCGCCTGGCTCTTCGGGCGGATCATCGACCGGCGGCGCGCTCCGCTCGTCTGGTACGCTGTCCTAGAGTTTGCCATCGCCTTCGCCGCGCTTCTTCTCCCCTTCGCCTTCGACGCGACCATACCGCTGCTCCGGGTCGTCTATGGAAGTTTCGGGGAGGGATCCACACTCATCGCCGTGCGCGCGGCGATCTCCTTTGCGATCCTTCTCGTCCCGACCTGTTTCATGGGAGCGACCTTTCCCATTCTGACCGTTCTCGCTACGCGAAGGGACGGTCAGGTCGCCAGGAACGTGGGGCTTCTCTATACCCTGAACACCGCCGGGGCCGTCCTCGGCACGCTTGTCACGGGCATCGTTCTCATAGGGACCTTCGGTGAAAACGCATCGGTGGGATGCGCTGTTGCTCTGAATGTCATCGTGGCGAGCATCGCGCTCTTTCTCCACGGCCGCCTGGCGGAGGAGGAGGAAGAAGAAGCCGCCCATCCCGCGCCCCAGGTCCTGGCTTTCGACATACCCCCCGCGGCACGGCGTGTGGTGCTCATGGTATTTGCGGCGAGCGGGGCCACGGCACTTGCCTACGAAGTCGTCTGGACGCGGCAACTGCTCTTCTTTCTGGGAACTTCCGTCTACGCATTCTCGGTGATGCTGGCCCTCTACCTCACGGGGATCGCCGCGGGAAGCGCCATCGCCACGCGGCGAATCGAGAGGGTCGAAGATCCCGTGGGCGCCTTCGGCCTTCTGGAAATCGCCCTCGGTATCGTGTCGATCGTCGTGCTTTATCTCCTCGTTCCGGCAAACTGGGTCTACGATTCCAGCAGCCGCTGGATCAGGTATATCGGCGGCATGCTCGCGGCGGGCGCGCTTGTTCTGCCGACGACGCTTCTGCTCGGCGCGATCTTTCCGACGGCCGCGCGCGCCTACGCGGCCGGCAAGTCGGACGTTGGAGCCGCCGTCGGACGCGCTTATGCAACAAACACATTGGGCGCGATTATCGGATCCCTGCTGGCGGGTTTCTTTCTGATTCCGGTCGTCGGCACCACGCGCGCGATCGCGATCCTTGCCGCCGTTAACGTGTTTGGCGGTATCGTGCTCCTCGCCAACTCTCCCCGGTGGAGGGCCATGGTCATACCCGCGCTGCTGGCGAGCGCGGCAGTGCTCGTCCTTGCCACGGTACCGCTCCTCCGAACGGATCCTTTCTACCGCGTGATGGAGGATCGGCTTGCCTTCAAGTATCCGCTGAACACGGGCATCAAATGGCATCATGAGGATGCGACCGCGACGGTCACCGTCTTCGAGACAACGCCGCCGGGGGGGGGGATCAAGAAGCATCTGTGGGTGAACGGCGTTGGCATGACCGCGCTCCTTACCGACACGAAAGTCATGGCGCACCTTCCGATGCTCGTCGGGCCTGATGTGGCGCCGGGAGACACCAGGAAGATGCTCGTGATCTGTTTCGGGATGGGCACCACCGTGCGCTCGGCCCTCCTCTGGCCCGACACCGAGGTCGACACGCTCGAACTGGTTCCCAGCGTCGTGGATGCCCTGCGTTTTTTTCACGCCGACGCGGAAGAGATCATCGCCAACCCAAACTTCGACGTCCACGTCGGAGATGGCCGCAACTGGCTTCTGCTATCCGGAGAACAGTACGACGTAATTTCGGTGGATCCGGCGCCGCCGATTTTCAGCGCCGGGACGGTCAATCTCTATTCCCAGGAGTTCATGCAGTTGGCGAAGGACGCCCTTACCGTGGACGGTCTCGCGATGTTCTGGGTGTCGAGTGCGGTGACGCCGGATGAGTTCAAGATGCTCATGTCGACCTTTCGCTCGGTTTTTCCTGAGGGGACCGTCTGGAGCGGGCGCAAGATCAAGGGCTATTTCCTGATGGGCGCGAAGAGGGGCGCCATCCGTGTCAATCCGGAGCGGTTCCGCCGCTTCTATGAGGATCCCGTGCTGCGGGCCGACATGCTCGAGTGGGACGAGCTTGTGGATTCGGCCGAGTCGCTTCTCGGCCTCTACACCGCCGACGCGAACCGCCTTGCGTCGATTTCGGAAGGGTACCCGATCATCACCGACAACAATCCCTGGGTGGAGTTCCCACTCTTCCGCTACATCACGGGAGGCCAGAAGCGCTTCAAGAAGAAGCACTTCGTGGCGGTGCGCGATCCGATCACGCCTGTTCTCGTTTCCGAATGAAGCGCGTCCTGAAAGTTCTCCTCTTCCTTCTGGTCCAGATCATCCTCGGGTTGGTGTTACTCGCGCTGGCGCTCGAACCCACCGTCCGGATTTTGCGTCCCCAGGGTCCTGTCATGCGGGGGGAGGAGCCCTTCTTTCCGGGCGATCCCGATCTCCAGTTTGCCATCCGGCCCGATGCCGAGACTGTCCTGGCGCGAAGGGATTTCCGGATCACCATTCGCTCGAACGCGCTGGGTTTCCGCGGCCCCGATCGTGGTCCCAAGGGAAATGCGTTACGGATTCTCGCACTGGGGGATTCGTTCACCTTCGGTTGGGGAGTGCAGCAGGAGGAAACCTTCGAGGCGCAGATGGAGCGTTTGCAGGGTACGACGAATGAGGCCGGCCATGAACCCGAACTGGAGGTCATCAACGCGGGCGTGCCCGGGTACAATCTTTATCAGTCGGTTTTGTCGCTCGAAAAGAAGGGGTGGAAGATCGAACCCGACATCGTGCTTTTCGGCGCTTTTGTACAGAACGATTTCTCCGACAATCGGTCCACTGCGGACTGGATCGCGCGAAAGAAATCGGGAGTCAATCAAAAGAAGGACAAGTCGGCGCTGGCCGCCTGGTTGGAGGCGCACTCCCAGGCCTACGTTTTCCTCCGTGCGAAGTACATGGCCAGCTACCGGCTACGGCGCGCGTGGTACAAGCTCACCCGCCCCTTCAAGGCTGAAAAGGAGCGGTACCGCTACAGGAACCTCCTTGTTTTCCGGGAACCCGTTCCCGAGGAGATGGAGCTGGAGTGGCAACTATCGGAAGAGTTGCTGCTCAGGCTTCGCGATGACGTGCGCTCCCGCGGAAAACGGCTCCTGATCGTCCTTTTTCCCCCTGAGCTTCAGGTCAAAACGGGCCGCTGGAAGCGCGACGTCGACAGGCTCGATATGGAGGAGGTTTCCTTCGAGGTCGAGAAGCCCAATAACAGACTCCAGGCTTTCTGTCGCGAGAATGGTATTTCCTTTCTTGATCTTCTTTCCACGTTTCGTGCGGCAGTTGAATCCGGACAGGCACTTTATCTCCCGAGTGATCACCACTGGAACGCCGGCGGGCATCGCCTGGCGGCCGAAACGATCCTCGCCGATCTGAGGCAGAGGGGGTGGCTGGCGGCAAGAGGGGAGGCTCGGAAAGAGCGGTAACGACGAGTGGAGCCAAAGCCTCTGCGTTGCAAGGCTGGCGTTATTCCTCGATCTGAAGATCCATCAACTCGACGTCGAGCACCTGCCCGTGCTTCTCTCCCACACGCCGCATCGTGCCGATTGGCTTGAAGCCGGCGCCCCTGAACATGCGCGTGCTACCCTCGTTCCCCCCCGCAATTCTGGCAAGGAGTACACCCAGCCCCGCGTTCCGGGCGCGCGCGACGAGTTCCGCCAGCACTACCCGTCCAACATTCCGGCGCCGATGCTCGCGGTGGACGTAGACCGAAATTTCGGCAGTCCGGTCGTAAGCGCGGCGATCGGACCAGGCTTTGATGCTTCCCCAACCGAGAACCCGGCCTTCTCCCAGGGCTACTATGAGAGGATAACGCGCTCGGTCGTGCGATTCGAACCAGGCCTTCTGCTTCTCTTGCGAGAGCGGCTCCGTGTCGAAGGTTCCGGTCCCCTGCAGGACCTCGTCGTGATAGATCTCCATTATCGCTTCGAGATCCGGAGGCTGTGCGAGTCGAGTTTCCAATCGTATTTCCCTCATGCCACCCGGGCTTTCGGGAAGCGAACCGCCTGTGAAGCAGTGAGGCCCTTTCCCGGTTTCGGGATTCCGGGGCTTCGCAAACGGGCTTGGACTTACTATAAGGGTCTCGTTCGCGCCCGCGGGAGAGGAAGCGCCATCCCTGTTCCGCCTTCTGCAGGGGCCCGGGTCGACCCGGGTCAAAATGACTGGAACCTCGCGCGGGTTTCCGGCATCCGAAACCCCACAAAGGAGGTTTCGCCATGAATACTAACACTTCCGAGGCTGCGGCCCCGAGCGCCGGGACGGCGCGGTCGCGCCGGCCCATCGGACGCATCCTGGGCGGCGTGGCGCTTCTCGTGGCGCTCGTTGTTCTCGGGCGGGAGGCAGGCGCCTACGTTCCCCGTTTCGCCGAATGGGTTAACGGGCTGGGTGTTTTGGGACCCGTTGTCTTCATCGCGGGCTATGCGATAGCCGTCGTGGGCTTCGTCCCGGGATCGGTTCTTACTTTGGCGGGCGGGGCCATCTTTGGGATTCTGAAAGGAACCGTCTACGTCACGATCGCGGCGACGATCGGCGCCACGGCCGCGTTCATTGTGTCGCGGAACTTCGCCCGCTCCGCCATCGAGCGAAAACTCCGGGGCGACAAGCGTTTCGCCGCAATCGATGAGGCGGTCGGCTCCCAGGGGCGGCGCATTGTCTTTCTCCTCAGGCTCTCCCCCGTTTTTCCCTTCACCCTGTTGAACTATGCGCTGGGTCTCACGAAGGTGCGGCTCGTGGACTACGTGGTTGCATCGGTGGGGATGATCCCCGGAACGCTCCTCTACGTCTATTACGGCAAGCTGGCGGGAGATGTCGCCGCACTGGCCGGGGGCGTTGCACCGGAGCGCGGTGCGGCCGACTATGCCCTCCTGGCTGTCGGGCTCGTTGCGACGATTCTTGTCACCGTCTTCGTAACCCGTCTTGCAAGAAAAGCCCTC
>CBDUXZ010000050.1:0-9066 GCA_965371325.1 uncultured bacterium
GGAGGAGGATTCGCACGGGATATCCCCATCGTCCTGCCGGTAGAGCCTGGGCACCCGGGCGGAGATGCCGCAGAGAATTTCGTAGTCGATCGTTTCCGCCCAGGTCGCAAACTCCTCCGCGCTGATGCGGGCGTCGCCCTGGCCGCCGATCAGAACGGCCTCCTCTCCCACCTCGAGATCGGCCATTCCGGTGGCGTCGACCAGCGTGAGATCCATGCAGACCCGGCCGACAATCGGCAACCTCCGGCCCCGGATCAGCACTTCCCCCCGGTTCGAGAGCAGGCGCGGCACCCCGTCCGCGTAGCCGACGGGCAGCGTCGCGATGATGCTCTCCCGCTCGGTGACAAACGTGCGACCGTAACTGATCGACGTGCCCGCGGGCACCCGTTTCACGAAAACCGTCTCCGTCACGAAGCGCATCACCGGCCGAAGGAGGATCTCCGGATCAAAGTCGGGCGCCGGCCGCACGCCGTAGAGCATGATCCCCGGACGCACCATCTCCGCCTCGCCCCGGAGCCGGCGCACCGTCGCGGCGGAATTGGCGAAGTGACGAATGCCCACGGGCCGGCCCGCCTCTTCCATCACCGTGGCGGCCTGGCCGAAACGGGCGACCTGCTCCCGCGCGTAGGCGAGATCGGCAATATCGGCATCGGCGAGATGGGTCAGGAGCCCCTCGATCTCGACACGCGAAAAGCGTTTCAGTTCCGCAACGAAGCCGCCCAGATCGGCGTGTGGAACACCGACCCGGCCCATCCCCGTGTCGATCTTCAGGTGCGCGCGGGCCCGATCGTTCCGGTCACCGGCCGCCGTCTCGAGATCCCGCAGCTGCTCCAGGGTGTAAACCACGGGGGTAAGATCGTGGGCGAGGCAGGCTTCCGCCTGTCCCGGAAACAGGCCGTTCAGGACCAGAATTCGCGCCGACACGCCCGCTTCCCGAAGCGCAATCCCCTCCTCGACAAGCGCGATCCCCAGCCAGCGCGCCCCCACACGCTCCAGCGCCCGGGCACAGGGCACGGCGCCGTGGCCATAGGCATTCGCCTTCACCACGGCGAGCAGTTCCCGCTCCCCGGACGCGCCGAGGAGGGCCTTGAAGTTGGCGACAAGGGCGTCCAGGTCTATTTCGGCGCGCGTGGGTCTTGGCTGCATGGGCTTATCCCGCCGGGGGCCCGCTCGCGAAGCAGTCCCCCGGTTCATCGGTTATGCGCGGGGGCGCCGCGATGACAGGCGCTCTCTCGCCGCGCCGCTCCCCCCCTGCGCTCCCATGGGTAACACCCGGTCTTCCGACTGTAAAGCCGCGACAATCCCACGGAAAATGGCCCGACGCGTCTTGACAGTCCGGCGCGTCGAAACGTAACTTGTAAGGTCGAACGTCCCGGATTTCTCCTGCGCATCGAGGATGACCATGGCCTCCGGCGACACCGCGGGGCAGCCGGCCTTGAAAATCACCGTCAACGGCGAGACGATGGAGGTTCGGGGGGTGAGGACGGTTGCCGATCTTCTGAGATCGCTCAAAATGGATCCGGAAGGCGGCGGCCCCCGCGTCGCGGTCGCGGTGAACCTCGAGGTCATCTCCAAAGCGAAGCGGCCGGGGCAAATTCTCAAGCCGGGCGACCAGGTGGAGATCATTCACGCCGTCGGAGGCGGCTGAACGGAACGTTATCCGCGCCCCGGCCTTATCTCTTGCGCATGATTTATTAAGGATCGGCAGAAAAGTCCTGAAACTTCACCCCCCGGGAGGAACATGAGCGAGCCGCTCAAGCTGGGTAAACACACGTTCCAATCACGGCTGATCGTGGGGACGGGCAAGTATCCTTCCCTCGACGTGCAGCGTGAGGCGATCGCGGCCTCCGGCGCGGATCTCGTCACGGTGGCCATCCGCCGGGTCGATCTGAAAGCGCGGGGTGAGGGGAGCTTCATTTCAAGCCTCGATCTCTCAAGGATAAAGCTGCTCCCCAACACGGCGGGCTGTTATACGGTTGACGAAGCTGTGACCACGGCGCGCCTGGCGCGGGAGCTTCTGGAGACCGATCTCATCAAGCTCGAAGTGATCGGTGATGAGCGGACCCTCTTCCCGGACGGGGAGGCGCTCCTCAGCGCCTCCGAAATTCTTCTCAAGGAAGGGTTCACCGTTCTCCCCTACACGAACGACGACCCCATCCTGAACCGCAAGCTGGCGGATCTCGGCTGCCCCGCCGTCATGCCCCTGGGCGCCCCGATCGGTTCGGGGCTGGGTGTGCGTAACCCGACAAATGTCCGGATCATTCTCGAGACGGTGGATGTACCGGTTGTTCTTGACGCGGGCGTTGGCACGGCTTCCGACGCCGCCATTGCCATGGAACTGGGCTGCGCCGCCGTCCTGATGAACACGGGCATCGCCGGCGCAAAAGATCCGGTCGGCATGGCGACCGCCATGAATCACGCCGTCAAGGCCGGACGCATGGCCTTCGAGTCGGGCCGGATTCCGAAAAAGCTGTACGCGACCGCCTCGAGTCCTCTCGATCACCGGATCGAGAGCTAACCCCGGAGATGAGCGGCGTTTATCTCATCACGGATCGCCGCCGGAGCCGGGGGCGGACGGTCGAGGAGGTCGTTCGGGCCGCGGTGGCGGGAGGCGTCAGGTGGATCCAGATCCGCGAGAAGGATCTTCCCACACGCACCCTCACCGCGCTGGTCCGGAACGCTCTTGCGCGCGCGGGACCAGCACGGGTTTTCGTGAACGATCGGGTGGATGTGGCGCTTGCCACGGGATGCCACGGCGTTCACCTGGGTGCTTCGACCCTGCCCGTTGCGGAAGTGAAACGCATGGCGCCGTCGCTTAACGTCGGTTACTCGGCCCACGCCCTTGACGAGGCGCTGGCGGCCGAAGGGGACGGCGCCGGCTACGTGACCTTCAGCCCGATCTACCCGACGCGCTCGAAGGGCGCCATGACCGGTGCGCCCCAGGGCGTCGGGATGCTCGCAAAGGTTTGCAGCGCGCTGGAGATTCCCGTTTACGCCCTGGGCGGCATCACGCCTTCACGCGTCGGGGAAGCGCTGGCGGCCGGGGCTGCCGGCGTGGCCGTCGTTTCCGCCATCACGGAGGCGGCGGATGTGGAGAAGGCCTCCCGCGACCTTGTTGAGCGGTTCAACCTCTTCCAGGCGGAGCGACAGGAGCGGACACCATGAACGGACCCACGCAGGCTGCGCGCCTTCATCACCCGGACATCCGGGAGGCGCGATTTCTCTCCGTTCTCAATCCCGATGTCGCCCGCATTCTGGGCGACTCCCTCGCGGGCCGCGAGATTTCGGAAGACGATGCCACGATCCTTTTCGACGCGGAGGGGGCCGAGCTGGCCGCGGTCCTCGCGGTCGCCGATCATTTCCGCCGCGAGGCGAATGGCGATCTCGTCACCTTCGTGGTCAACCGCAACATCAATTTCACGAATCGCTGTTTCGTCGGATGCAAGTTCTGCAACTTCAAGGTCCGCAGCGACGGCCCTGACGCCTACTTCCAGGATCTCGAAGAGGTCGCGGACCGGGCCGACGAGGCCGTGGAGCGCGGCGCGACGGAAGTCTGCATCCAGGCCGGCCTTAACAAGGACCTGCCCGGCAGCCATTACGAAGCCGTTCTCCGCGCCATCAAGGCCCGCCATCCAGATCTCCACATCCATTCGTATTCGCCCATGGAAATTCACTACGGCGCGAAGCGCACGGGACGGACCGTTCGCGAGCAGCTCCAGGCGCTCCGGGAAGCCGGCCTCGACACCATTCCGGGAACGGCCGCGGAGATTCTCGTTGACCACGTGCGAAAGCGCATGTCGCCCTACAAGCTGACCGTTTCGGACTGGGTGGATGTCATCACCACGGCGCACAATCTCGGCATCCCCACCACCTCGACGATCATGTTCGGCCATATCGAAGAGCGGCGCGACTGGTCGCGCCATCTTTCCGTGCTCCGGAACATCCAGCGCAAGACGGGCGGCTTTACCGAGTTCGTCCCCCTGGCCTTCGTGCACACCCTGACGCCGCTTTATCTCGCCGGCGGCTGCCGACCGGGGCCAACGAAGGAGGAGAAGCTCAAGATGTACGCGGTGAGCCGGATCTTCCTCAGGGGATGGATCGACAACATCCAGGTCTCCTGGCCCAAGCTGGGGCCGGCCATGGCACAGATGTGCCTCGACGCGGGTGCCAACGATTTCGGCGGCACGCTCATGGAGGAGTCGATCTCGAGGATGGCCGGCGCCGTGCACGGAGAGTACGTCAGCCCGGACGCCTTCAAGCAGATGACCCATATGATGGGACGCACGCCTGCACAGCGCAGCACCCTGTACAGGATCCTTCGGTTCTTCCCGCGGCCGGGCCACCCCGCGGTGGAGCCGGACGCGCTTAAAATTCCCTCGACAGCCGGCGCGCCGGCCATCGAAGAGAGCACCATGCTCGCCGAGAACGCCTGCGCATAGACCTCACCCCCGGGAGAATGCAGACAGGACGACCGCCCGGCGTCTCAGCGATTTTCGCACCAGGCATACCCTTCACGGAGGAATGATGATCGGACAAGGTGGGCAACTCATCGCACGGCAGCTGAAGAAGGAGGGCGTGGACACCATTTTCACGCTCTGCGGCGGGCACGTGTTCGCGATTTACGATGGATGCATCGACGAAGGCATCCGGGTCATCGACGTTCGCCACGAGCAGGCGGCTGCCCATGCAGCGGACGCCTGGGGACGAATCACGGGAACTCCCGGCGTGGCGGTCGTTACCGCAGGCCCCGGCGTGACAGACGCGGTGACGGGCGTAGCCAACGCCTGGCGGGCATCCTCTCCGATGATCTGCATCGGCGGCCAGGGCCCCTTCTCGATGTTCAAGAAGGGAGCGCTCCAGGAGATGGATCACGTCGCGCTCATGGCTCCGATTACGAAGTGGTCGGACAGGTGCTTCGAGACGAGGCGCCTTCCGGAGTATGTGGCGATGGCGTTTCGCCATGCGGTCTCCGGAAGGCCGGGACCGGCCTTCCTCGAGATTCCGCTCGACGTGATGATCAACGCCATGGACATCAATGAGGTCGAGTTCCCGACGCACTCCTACAGCCGGGCCAAGTCGTATGGAGATCCGGAGTACGTGGAACTTGCAGTAAAGGTTCTTCAGACCGCACAGAAGCCTGTGGTGATGGCGGGCTCATCCGTCTGGCTCTCCCGTGCCCAGGACGTGCTGAGGCGTTTCATCGAGGAGGCGGACATCCCCGTCTACCTAAACGGCATGGGGCGGGGCTGCATGCCTCCGGATCATCCGAATTTCTTCCGCCACACACGCGGCTTCGCGCTCGATCAGTGCGACGTGGCCGTCGTTCTGGGCACGCCCCTCGACTTCAGGCTCGGCTACGGAAAGTCGATTCCGGAAAGCGCGAAGATCATCCAGATCGACATCGACCCGCTGGATATCGGCGTGAACCGAGGAGCGGACGTCGGAATCTCAGGCCACGTGGGCGCGATCCTCGATCAGATCGTGAAGGCCCTGCCCGAGATCGCCGGGCCGCGAGATGAGCGGCTGCACACGGAGTGGATCGAGGAGCTCCGGAACATGGAGAACAAATCGCTCGAGCGTCTCGCGCCGCAGCTCATCTCCGATCTGAAACCCATCCATCCGAACCGCTTCAGCGCGGAGCTCAAGAAATTCGTCGACAGGAACACCATCGTCGTCGGGGACGGCGGCGACATCGTGGCCATCGCCTCGAAGGTGCTGGACGTAGACCTTCCTGGAAACTGGATGGATCCGGGGCCCCTGGGGTGCCTGGGCGTGGGGATGCCCTTCGCCATCGCGGCGAAGCTCGCGCGCCCTGAAAAGCGCGTCATGGTGCTGTTCGGGGACGGCTCCTTCGGCCTCACCGGCTTCGAGTTCGACACAGCCATCCGTTTCAAGCTCCCCATCATCGCTATCGTGGGCAACGACTCAGCCTGGGGCCAGATGCGAAAGCCCCAGCTAGCGACCTACGGTGAAGAGCGGGCCATCGCCACGGCCCTCGCCCCCACGCGCTACGACAAGGTCGTGGAGGCCCTCGGCGGCCACGGAGAGCTGGTCACCGATCCGGAAGAGATAGTCCCCGCGCTCGAGCGCGCGGAAGCATCGGGCAAACCGGCCTGCGTGAATGTCATGATCCATCCCAATCCGCAGGATCTCATGAGAAACCCTCCGAAGTACTGAGAGGCGCTGAAGACCCGGCAACCCCCCCATCGAGGTTTCGGAAGCAGTGGATAGCCCGACAAACAAGCGTCACTACGCCTTCGAGATTGCCCGCACGCCGGGTGAGGAGGCCTTTGCGCGTATCCGCCAGTACCTCCTCTGGACCTTCCCCGATCAACCGCCTGAAAACATCGACCTCGCCCTGGCACGCCGCCCGGTCCGCTTTACGAGCATCACGACGCGTGAGAACGCGGAGCGCCTGATTCGCCAGTTCCGGCAGATGGGCGCCGAGGTCACGCTGACCGATCTCTCGGCTGCTTCGCCGTTGCCGGAGGTGTCGCCAGAACCAACGCCCGGAACGGCGGCTGCGGCAGTTCCCGTTGATGACGCCGCATCCTCCGTGGCGGACCATCGCGCGCGTCTCGCACGGCATCGTCTCGAGGGTGCCGAGGAGGGCGTCCGCGAGGCCGAGCGGCTTGCCGCCGAGCGCGCGGAAATGGAGAGCCGTCCACCGATATTTTTCTGGAGCGCCTGGGCCGAAGCGGTGTTCTCGCCCGTAACGTTCTTTGCCCGCCTGCGGGCGCCCGGCGGAACCATGCAGGCCCTCCTCTTCGCCGCCACGCTGGGTCTGCTCGCGATGATCCTCTCCTTCCCGGCGAGCACCCTCGCGCTCCTCGACGAGGGAGCGATCTCGGCGAGCGATCTCGGCGAGCGATACGTAACGGGGCTTTTCACGCAGCCCTTCGTGACCGTCATCGCGACATGCCTCACCGCCTGGCTCTTTCACACCGGCCTGCGGATTGTCGCCGGACCGCGCCCCTTCCATGTAACGCTCAAGGTCGTGGCCTACACAACCGCCGCGGCGGTCTTCGCGGCGATCCCGAGGGCCGGCCCGGCCATTGCCACCTTCGTCACGTTTCTCCTGATCCTCGTGGGTCTCTCAAGCGCCCAGCGAATTTCTCCGATCAGAGCTCTTGGGGCCGTGCTGTTGCCCCTCTTCTTCGTGGGCTTCCTGATCATTCTTGCCGTCGGCAGCTTCGTCCTCGGCAGCTACTTCATTCTGGAGGCGCTCCGGTCCTGAACTGTCCAGCCGCTAGAGCAGCGCGATGGCCATTCCGACCAAGCGGAATTCTCATGCACTTGCCGAAAGCCCAAACCGTATTCAATACCCAACGCCGCGGATCGCGCGCCCTCTCCTTCCTGCTCGCCGCGCTTTGGCTCCTTGGCATGCCGGGCTGCGGCGAAGCCGGAACCGCCGGACCGGATCAGGAGAAGCTTGCCCGTTTCGAGGAGTTGCAGGAGACGATCATCGCGGTATCCGATCTGATCAAGCCGACGGTCGTGCACATCGAGGCAATCGTCCGGAAAAACAGCCGACGGGCCAAGGTGACCGGCTCGGGGATCATCATCGACGCCGAAGGGCACATCATGACGAACCATCACATCGTCAACGAGGCGGATAAGATCACGGTCACCGTCCCCGGCAGGAAGAAAAAACTCAACGCGAAGTTGCTGGGCGCGGACATTCAGACCGACGTCGCCGTCATCAAGGTGGATGCCGTCAAGCCCCTCCCCTTCCCCAAGTTCACCGACTCCGACAAGGTCCGCGTGGGGGAGTGGGTCGTCGCTATCGGAAACCCCTATGGCCTCGACGGCACCGTGTCCTTCGGCATCGTGAGCGCCAAGGGGCGGAACCTGCAACTCCCGAATCTCATCAACGAGTTCATTCAGACCGATGCGATGATCGATCACGGCTCGAGCGGAGGGCCGCTGGTCAACCTGCGCGGGGAGGTTCTCGGCGTGAACAGCCGCGGGCAGGGGCGCGGCATCGGCTTTACGATTCCCATCAATACGGCCATGAAGGTCAAGGAGCAGATAGTGGCCTCCGGTGCGATTGAGCGCGGATATCTCGGCGTTTCCGTTCAGCCCTTCGATCGCGACATGGCGGAGCACTTCGGAATCCCCGACACGAACGGGGTGATCATCAACGGGGTTCGGACCGGTACACCGGCCGAAAAGGCGGGACTCGCCCCGGGCGACATCCTCACCCATTTCGATGGTAAAGAGATCGAGGCCGAGGAAGAGAAGGAGCTCAGCAAGTTTCAGAGGCTTGTGGCGAGGACGGGCATCGGGAAAACCGTGGAGCTGTCCGTCGTGCGGAATGGAAAGCCGGTGAGGTTAAGCGCCCTCATCGGCCGGCAGCCCAAGGCGCAAGCCGAAGAAGAGGAAGCGCGCGATTTCGGGATCAACATCAAGGAGATCACGGAGTCGATCTATTTGAGCCAGCGACTTGATACGAAGGACGGCGTGATCGTCTCCCACGTCGAGAACGGTACGCCGGCCGCAGAGTCGAAGCTCGCGACCGGCGACGTGATCCAGGAGATAGCCGGACGACCAGTTCAGAACCTGGAAGACTTCCAGAGCGCCCTGGGCGAGGCGGAGAAGAAGCGGCGCTTTCTCGTGAAGGCCCGCCGGGGAAAGGATCTGAGGTTCTTCCTTGTCAAGATGGACACCGGGCGACGCGGGCCCAGGGAGGAAGGGCTCAGCGAAACGGCGGAAGGGGAGAAAAAAGTGCTGCCGCCCCAGCCCATCCCGGCGCCGGCGAAAGAGCAGGTTCCGGGCACGACCGGAGGCAGCCTCCGGCCCCCGGGCGGCTGAGGGGGATTGCCGCTCTTTCGCTTCTGTGTTACTTGCTTCGCCGATTTTTGGGGAGCGGCCTGATGCCTGCTCCCTGAGCCGAGGTAGCTCAGCTGGTAGAGCAGCTGATTCGTAATCAGCAGGTCGGCGGTTCGAGTCCGCCCGTCGGCTCCAAGATTCCCCTTCCCTGGCACGAGGTTACTGGGTCGCTCCGCAGCAAGGCTGTCCGCATCGTTCGCCTGGGCCGGGCTGGGTCGGGCAGACGGGGCGAGC
>CBDUXZ010000051.1:0-9064 GCA_965371325.1 uncultured bacterium
CCACACAAAGATCGAGCCATCGAGGTACCGGGTGCGCCCGAGGTACGGGGGGTCGATCAGCACCGACGTTCCCCAAACGACTCGCGGGAGCGACGATATCTCCTCGGGACGCAGGCCCGTGGCGCGCAGGGCATCGGCGAGCGCCGTTGCGTAGAGGGGCTCCTCAGGGGCAACCTCATAAAACGATGCTAACCGGCTGTGGGAGAAGGAAATTTTATCTCGCCGGGCAAGATCCTGCCCAGCGCAGGCGCAGAGCGCCAGGAGAGATAAGAGCAGCCCAACACGGGCGCCCGTCCGGAGGGGGGGTGGAGTCCGGAACACGGCACGTCCTTGTGGGCCGAGATGGGAGGTTCGGTTTTCTAGCCACGACGTATGATGTTATTGATTTTAAAACAGGTTGCCGAAAATTGTCAAGATTGACAGTTTTGTGTCAACGGCACGTCAACGGGCAGATTAAAAGGGGACGTTCCGCTTCGTCTCCTCGACCTTGCTGAGATAGATCCGTGCTTGAACGTCGTTCTATCCGGATCGAATCCGCCAACGGTCGCCCCGCCACGAGGAAGTCCCGCCCGGCTTGACAACCACCGGCGAAAGGGGTTAAGCGCCCGTTGGGGGGGGCCATGCCCCGAGCGAGCTTGTGATGAAGCACCCCCCCTTCCAGCAAGAGGTGTCCGCGGATTTGGAAGTTCGGGCGCGTGCGTGGTGGCAGCGCCTGGTGAATAGCGAAGTCCGCCCCCCGGCGAGGGAGCACCGCCGCGCAGCAAGACAATAACGAAACGAAGGCCACGCCCCCGGCCAGGAGAATTCAACATGGAGCGCCATGGGAACGACTTCTGGAGAGTACCTCTCAGCGCCTTTCTCGGCGTCGTGATTACGTTTGGCGGGTTCAGTTTCGCAGCGGCTGCCGATCCCCGATTGGGAACCGGGGAGCCTCCCAACCCGCCACGCGCAGTCAAGAGCGAATCGACGCGCGCGGGGGAAACGGAAGCAAAACCCGCCAGGGTCCAGTTCCCCTCGATCAGCAGCCTCACCCCAACCCCTTGCGTGAAACAGGGCGAGATCGTCTCGATAAAGGGGAAGAACCTTGGAGGTCCGGATCAGTACAACCTGTACATCCAGGCACGCGGGAAGAACCGAATTCCCCTGAAGGTCTCCTCGGGGAGGAACTGGACCAGCACACGCATTCGCGCAAGCGTTCCCGCCCCATCGCCTTCCCTTCCCCCCGGATCCAACGTCACTGTTGGCTTGACCTCGAAGGGCGGCCAGCAGATCCGAGGCGCCAGTCGAAGCACACAGCTGTGCGCATCCGAGGGAATTGCCGCACAGGTGAAGCAGGGACTCGTGCCCGGCGCTCCCGCAGCCCCGATTGATGCGTCGCTGGCAAAAAAGGCCGTGAAAGACGGGGGCCTGCCCCCGATGGAGACGAAGTCTCTTGAGAAGCCTCCGAGCACGCTTAGGGAGAAGATAAAGCTTGCTCCTGGCGTTCTCACGAAGCCTTTTGATCCGAACGCGCCAACCTACTGCAATAACCTGACGGCGACCATCAGCGGCACGCCAGGGGACGATGTGCTTCAGGGCACGCCAGGGGATGACATCTTCACAGGATTGGCCGGCAACGACAAGATTCAGGGTCTGGGCGGAAACGATGTCATCTGCGGCGGCGAGGGCGACGACGAGCTGTTTGGTGGTCTTGGGAACGACCTGATCTTCGGCGAGGGGGGCAACGACAAGCTGAACGGCCAGAATGGTGACGACGAGCTGTACGGGGGTGGGGGCGATGACTACCTGATCGGTGACGCCGGCGTCGACAAGCTCTTTGGCGACGATGGCAATGACGCCCTCAGAGGCTACGCGGGCACCGACGAGATGCACGGCGGGACCGGCAACGACACGCTCTACGGCGGGGACGGCGGCGACACCCTGTACGGGGACGCGGGTCTCGACCTCATCTACGGCGAGGGGGGCGGCGACTACATGGAAGGGGGCCCCGACAAGGACGAGATGTACGGCGGGGACGGCGACGACACACTCAAGGGCCAGGGCGGAAACGATCGGATCAACCCGGGCAAGGGTAACGACATAGCGCATGGCGGAGACGGCGATGACGAGATCATTGAACTCATCTCCAGCGACGGGAATGACGAGCTCTGGGGTGATGCCGGCAAGGATCACCTGAACGGCGGTTCCGGCGACGATGTATTACACGGGGGGGATGACGACGATCAGCTATTCGGCCTGGCGGGGAACGATACCCTCTACGGCGAGGGGGGCAACGACAGCATCGGTGGGTTCGAGGGGGATGACGAGGCGCACGGAGGAGCTGGAAACGACGGCATCTACGGCGGACCCGACAACGACCATCTGTACGGCGATGGTGGGAACGACACGATCTGGGGAGAGAATGGCGGCAACATGACAGGCGACGATTTTCTCTACGGAGGACCCGGAAACGACACGATCTACGGCTGGGCCGGCAAGGACGAGCTGTTCGGTGAGAGCGGCGACGACACACTCGACGGTATGGATGACAAGGACAAGCTCGACGGAGGCCCAGGCACCGACACTTGCAAGGAGCTCCCGAATGATAGCCTGAAGAGCTGTGAAATAAAGAACTGAGGCGCGATAACCGGCGCAAGAATCGTTAAGTGTTCACCCCGGGTTCCCCAGCAGGCCTTTCTACCCCCCCACTGACAGCTAATCAAAAGCCGCAGAGACACGTGAGATGACCAGCAAAATTAGCTCCGGCGAAATCGATGCCACTTCCCGGGCCCGTGAATTTCTCGACCGACGCCTCGCGGAATCGCTAACCGGCCATCTGCGGAATCCAGCACCACGCTACGGGCCTCACGGTCGGGTTCTGCGCACGGATCGCGTTCATGTCGCAGCCCTGGCAAGACGCGTCTGTCTCTTGCGAGCCATTCACCGCGGAGGCGGCCCGGAGGTTTTGGATGTTGGCGGGGGATTCGGAGAGCTCGCAGCACTCGTTCGCAACACTCTCGGCAGATCCGTCTTCTTGCAGGACCTCTCACCCGCATTCCTGTTATTTGCGCAAATCTGGATGCGCGTCCAACCCGTTTGCGGCGACGCCGCGGCTCTCCCCTTTAGATCCCACAGCTTTGGAACGGTCGTTTGCTCCGAAGTGGTTGAGCACGCGGAGCGGCCGGTCCTGATTTTTCTCGAACTCTCCCGGGTGGCCCGTGAGACGATGATGGTCTCCACCGATATTTGTTGTCCTACGCGGTGGGAGTATTCCCTCCGGATGGCCACAGCGGACCGTCGGTCCGAGTTCGGCGATCGAAACTGGTACCTTCCGGAGCATTTTAGGGTGCTGATGGGCGCAGACACGACTCTTTCCGCGAGCCTCGCGTCGCCGCGCCGGACTCATGGGTGGAAGATCAAGCACCTTTCGGACCTGTCCGACCTCGTGGAGGTGCTCTCGGTGGAGCAACCCTATTTCGCCGGAGCCGGAGGCATCATGGCCGTGCGCGGGGCGAAGGAGGTCCAGGTCACGGCGGACAGGGAGCTGGTGGCGCAGGTGATCGAGAACGATCGCGAAGCAGGGGCCAATTTTCTCGAGGCAGCACGAAAGACCCTCGACATCCTGGAGGGTAGAGAGAGACCCCCGGACGAGCCACCCAACCTGAAAATGCTCTGCTGCCCATCGTCAAATTGCCAGGGCGCGCTCCATCCGGAGTCTCCTTCCTGTTTGGTCTGCGCAGGCTGTGGAACTCGCTACGAGAAGCGGTGGGGTATCCCCCTGCTGCATCCCCCTACGCATGCCACGCTGGAGGATGCCCTCGTCGGCATCCCGTCCGTGCGCGCACAGGCCATCCGTGCCCTGGCGCGTGAGATTGAACGGGGAGCACGGGCCCAATGGGCCGAGCTGTTTGTGTGGGCGTTCCTGGGCGCCATCGGGTTTTTCCGTCTTCGCGTGGGGCTTCGTGAAAGAGCCCGAATTCTATATGGCTGGTGTAGGGACGCGCTTACCGGGACGAAAGATCCGGGAGCCGAAGAGTGAACCGGCGCCATGGGTTACCGAAGTATCAATGAGAAGAGAAAGAGGCCGCTGGAATCGCCTCCAGGCTGTCTTTTCATCTGCGAGTTTCGCGACATCATCGCAATCTACGGCCGTAAAGCACGATCGAAGTCCATTCCCCAGATCATGAAGGAGATCGAGTATCTCACCGAACCTGGGGCCGACAGCATCAATATCGTTCCTCTAAACCAGATCGTCTCTCCATCCGAGAGTTCGAGGTGAAGGCGTTTCAATGATACGCCGGGTTCATCCGATCGGGCCGGTCCGATATAGGCGTACCCTGGCTTGCGCGCAGTTCAACCTATCTAGTATCTTCGGATGGCGCGCTTGCCGCCGAGGCAGCGCTCGATAGGCTCTCCATTCAGGCGAGGCGTGATGTTCCACTACGAAGGGGCCCTGCCGCATCTTCTCTCTCCCAGAGATTACTACGACGAAGCCCCCTATCAACGGGAGATAGAAGCACTGTTCCGCCCGAGTTGGCGATTGCTGGGACTTCTCGAAGATGTTCCCCGGCCGGGGGATTACCTGGCGAGGGACGTTCTCGGCGTGCCGGTGCTACTTCGTAACCTGGATGGTGAGTTGCACGCGTACAAAAATGTGTGCCCGCACCGCCATTGCCTCGTCCTCCCGTACGGGAAAGGGCATGCACCCTCCTTCAGGTGTCAATACCATGGGTGGGAATTCGGGGCGGAGGGCCGGATCAGCAAGATACCCGATGGAATATCGTTCAAGGGCCTACGTGCGAGAGAACTCTGCCTGGAAAGGTACCGACTCAGCATGCTGGGGTCGCTCGTATTCGTGAACCTGTCGCCTGGCAGCGAGTCTTTTCTGGAATCCGTGGGTGACATCGCTCCAGATCTCGAACGGTTCTATGAGAACCACCGGCCGTTCATGGTGAAGGCGACTGAACACGCAGTTAACTGGAAGGTGATCGCGGAGAATGCCATTGAGAGCTATCACGTGCCCGTTACGCACCCGGGCAGCTTCAAGGAATACCGCGATGAGAAGCTTCACGACCACTTGCTGGACATGAAGTTCACCCGGTACCGGGATCTGAAGCCCTGGGGGAACTCACCGCTGGGACTGAGCTTCAAGATGCTGACCGGAATGATGTTGAAGAACCCCACCTATCAGCGTTTCACGCAGGCGCACCTCTTCCCGAACTATCTCCTTTACTACGGTGATCTCTTCTCAAGCTTCATCTCGCTCGAGCCCCTGGGCCCCCAGCGCACCCGGCACTACTTGACCGGGTTTGTCCCGCGCGAGATCAGGTATCCGCTGATTACCCGCGCCGCCCAGAAGGCGTTCGAGGTGGCCTTCAAGAGAACCGGCTGGAAGATCATCGAGGAAGACATGGCCATTTGGGATTCGATTCAAAGTGGCCTGAGGAATAGCCATCACAGGGGTGCACTGAGCCGTCGTGAAGAGCGCGTCTACACCTTCCAGAAGTACCTGGTCGAGAAGCTCGAGGGTCAGTCGACCAACGCAGCGAGTCGCCTGGAACGGGCCAGGTAGCGCATCGAGATCTCACCCGTACAATGCGCTTTCCGGTAAACCTTAGTGTCTGCCGCATCATCTTCGATCTGCTCGGGGCCGCTTAGTGGTGACCCGTGTTGGACCCCTGGGCTAACAGGGTTCTACCCACTGGAGAGGGGCAATTGGGGGGTCGAGATCGCCTGCAAGCCCCCGGACGGGATCTTTACCCTCGTATCCGAAATGGCTGGCCCGGCCAAGTGAGGTGTAAATAACACGGGAAGGAACATCAAGAATAACTCCGCCAAATGCCGCGAGCGCAACAATCCCGTACAGAATGTTCTGGTTGCGATCAATCCCGGTTAGCCAGAGTCTCGACTCTCAGCTGGCTGTACGCGCTTCCTCCAACTAGCCTCCCAGGCATCGATACCGCTTAAGGGACCCGCCGGGCAGTAGTGCTCTGCGGTCTCGTGTCCCGACATCATCATCCAGAGGTACGGTATGGCGCGCATTTCGCAACCCGGTGTCCCTATGGCGCTCGAAAGGATAAAGGAAATTCCGAGATGGACGTACACGTACAACAGCCACAAGAAGACAAACCAACCTAACGGTGGGCCCCACAGCTTCCCGTTGGAAAAAAGACTCAGCAGCGCCATTGCCATAGCGGCGGCGATGACGAGCAGCTGAGGGCGGCGACCCCACGAACACGTGAAGCCGATATTGATAATGTACGAGAACAGATGGAACCCCAGAAACATCATGACCCAGAGGCCCGGGGCATCGGGCACTCGGGAGATCACGCGTTCCGAGCAGTATGCCAGGAGGCTGAAGACAAAATAGAGGCACCCGACCCCAAATACGAACCGCGTGAGCCGCCCCACGGGTCCGGGACGCTCGAGCGATCCTGGCTTTTGGAATCGGGCCATCTCAGTTATCTACTCAGCCCTCAGATGGGGGCAGGTTCAAAACGTCTGGATATTGGATCTGGTTCTTCCTTCGGCCCAGGTTGTAGGCGTCTTCGATCGAAAGCAGGAAGGTTCCCTTGTTTTCCGAGACCCACTGGCCTCCCGTCTCGGGCGAGGGAAAGAAATAGATGTAGTGACAGAAGTTCGACACGATGTTCTCGATAATGCTCGTCGCGTCCGTCGTGAGAAACGACGTGACCGCGTCGCTTGGATCCAGCTCCTTCACGCCATCGGGCTCCACCGTCAGGCGGATCTTGGACCCGGTCACGGGACAGGTGGATTGCACGCGCGCCGGCTTTCCGAGGATGTCCGGGATGAAGAGGGTATCCCAGCTGCACCACGTGTAAAGGCGGATGCCCTCCACGTCCATGGCATGTGAGGTCGGCTTGAGCGACAGCCCCCAGAACGCGACAACCCGGCCCCCATCGTCGCAAAAGACCCCGGGCCTTCGACCCAGCGTTTCCTCCACCTTCTCGACGGGCGATTGGAGCTTCGCGCTCAGCTCGGCGGGGGAGATCGGGTTTCCGCGTGCCAGCAGCCGCGTGAGCATCACGGCGAAACGCTGATCCTCCGGGAACATCTTCGGGAAGAGCGGGGAGAGCGCACCCTCCAGCTCATCCAAATCCTGCGCCTTCAGGTTCATGTAGTTTTCTTCCGTTTTCATCAGAACCTCCCTGCGGTCAGTCTGGACTCCTAAGGCTTCGAATGTTTTCTGCTCATGCGCTCCAGGGCCGCGACCAGCAGTTCCCGTTGTGGAACTCCGGATGCGCCGTAGGTTCGACAGGCGAGAGCAAACTGCGTGCGAAACTTCATGTCCGGGTCGATGTCAACGCCGTTCACACGCACGGTCGGAGAGCCGGGAAACCGAAGCCTCTGTGCATCTTCGTCGTCGCGGACTTCGACTTCCTCAATTTCTTCGGAGATTCCCATCTCCGACAGTACGCTCCGGGCCAAGGCAAGGGTCGCATCGAGATTAGGACACCCCTCGAAATAGAGAATTTGGATCACGGCAAGTCCTCCTCAATCCAGCGTGTGCTTCTCATCCCCCGACGACGATGACTCAGCCGGGGACCTCGAGAAGATAGTCCGGCAATCCTACACGTTGAACCCGGGTTCAATGTCAAGGACTATTGAAGAATCGCTTTAATTACGGGTGGTTGGCTTGCGCTTTGTGACACGGTTTTCGGGGATTTCGTCGTCGCCGACACTCCTCGCAACAACGCAAAAGGGGGATCGTCCCCTGGTTCAATCGGGCGACTTGAAATGACAAACAGAACTGTGCGAGCCTACCTACAATAAAGGGAAGATTGAGGGCCCAAATCTCCTCTGCTGTAATCATATCAAGTGGGAGCCGCATAGCCATGGATGACTCTCCGCTCTCTTCCACATCCCGGAATGTTGCAACACTTCTGAGCTCTTCCGAGCTGTTCGGCGGCCTTGACGAATCCATTCTTCGGGAATTCGAGGATCGCCTCGAGTGGGTACATCTCTCCGGCGGAGAGACGCTCATGCGCGAGGGGGACCCCGCGGATTGCTTCTATATCCTTATCAGCGGCCGGCTTCGCGTGATGGTGGAACAAGCGGGCAATAAAGAAGTGGCAGTCGGCGAAGTGGGGCGCGGTGAGGTGGTGGGAGAGATGGCTATTCTCACTGACGAGCCAAGGTCCGCCACGGTCATCGCCATTCGTGACAGCGAACTCATGATGTTTTCAAGGGAGGAATTCGAACGCCTGCTCGAAATGCACCCGCAGGCCATGATGAGGATCGCGCGGCAGATCGTTGTCCGCCTCCGGCGAAGCATCCAGTCCAAACAAGCGCCAAGTAAGGAGTTTAGCCTTACTGTCATTCCTGCCGGGCAGGAAGCGCCGGTCACTCCCTTTATAGACGGGCTTGCCGAGGCGCTCGGCCGGCTCGGACCCACCCTCGTTCTCGACAGCAAACGGGTCGATGGACAACTGGGGCGCGGCGCCGCAAACACGCCCCAGCACGGGCCGAACAACAACAGGATTCTGAGCTGGCTGAACGAGCTGGAGGCGAAGCACCAGTACGTGATCTACCAGACGGACCCCACCTCCTCGAACTGGACGCGCCGCTGCCTCCGGCAGGCCGACCGTGTGCTCGCCGTTGGCCGCGCCGGAAGCGATCCGGGGCTGAACAAGATCGAAGAGGACATCCTGCGACATGGCGCCAGGGAGACCTTCGCCCGGGCGCATCTGATCCTCCTGCATGAAGAGAGCGAAAAACGTCCATCTCAAACGCAGGCCTGGCTGGAGGGGCGGCAGGTCGACGGCTCCCATCACGTCCGGCTTCACTCCAATGATGATTTCAAGCGCCTCGCGCGGCTGCTCACAGGCCGGGCCTTCGGGCTGGTCCTTGGGGGCGGCGGCGCGCGGGGCCTGGCACACGTCGGCGTGATTCGCGCAATTCAGGAAGCGGGAATACCGATCGACGCGATCGGTGGAACAAGCATGGGCGCGATTATTGCGGCGAACTTTGCGATGGATTCCAACATCGACAGATCAAGAGAGATGTGCAAGTCTTCTTTCGTGGAGGCAGGGCCCCTCTTTGATTTCACTTTTCCCGCGGTTGC
>CBDUXZ010000052.1:0-9056 GCA_965371325.1 uncultured bacterium
GGAGCAGGCCGAGAAGGAGGTCAAGCTGCAATGTCTTCGAGATCGCCATAACGAACCTTTGATGCCAGATGCGGGCGCGCCTGTCAAGGGTCACCCGGCGGGCGCCTGTTATGACCTTCTATTCGTCCCGAAGGGGGCGAAACTGAAGGGCCCGATGATTACTCGTCATCGTAATACTCTGAAAGCTGATCGAGGAGCGTGCGGGCCCCGACGATGGTCTCGCTGGGTGAGTCGGGGTTGAGCACGCGCCGCCCCTGCTCGCGAGCGCTGCTCCGGATTTCCTGGATGACCATGTAGCGGGTGCGCGTTTCATCGCGGCCCGCGCCCCCCTTCAGCTCCGCGGCAAGATCCGTGGCCTGACGCGAGAGGCGCTTCACGTCGGCGATAACGGCGAGCCGCTGGCGCTCCACGACCACATCGCTCCCTTCCGCCTGCTTTTCGAGTTCCGCGATCACTTCCCTGACGGCTTCCGCAAAACCCGCCGCTATATCAGTCACTTTCTCCTGGTTCCATGTAAGACTTCCGGCAAGCGCCCTGGAAGGCGCGAGCAGCATCATCACGGCGACAGCCATCATAAAAATCTGCATGATCCTTGATCTCATTATTTCCCCTCAGGACGGCTTGATCCTGGAAAGCCAGCGGTAAAGATGGTACTTCGCCATGATCAGTCGGCGCAAAACGAAATAGCCCAGATCAAACTTTGATAGATCCTTCTTGAAATCCACCAGCAATACTATTCTATCGCTCTTCCCATAGTTCCACGCCTCATGCATATTCGTGTCATCGAAAACCAAGCATCTCCCTTCTTCCCAGACAGCGGTTTCGCCGCTAACCTTTATCCCGCATTCTTCCGGGACAACCAATCCGAGATGGCAACGAAGCACGGAAAGGCGAAATCCTTTGTGGGGCAGGATATGGGTTCCCGAAACGAGCCGTGAAAAGCCTACAGTCGTTATTCCCGGGATAGCTTCGATGAGTTTGGTCGTCTCGGGACAAAGTTCACAATCCTCATTCATTTTGGTTCCGAATCCGTAAAGCCCGAAGACCCTCCAGCCGTCCTTTAGTCGATAGAGGTGTTTGTCCGAATTGGTCGTGTAGTCCTTCTCCTCGAGCCGCATAAGCTCGTTCTTGATGGTCTGCCAGTTTTCCTCGAGAGGCCTCAAGAACTCGAACTGCTTGGAACCACCGAATGCTCTACCCCCAAGCCGAGCATCTCCAGCTACCTCCCTCTTCTCTTCGCGTTGATTCGTTTCCATCCGAAAAACTTTACAGAGCGGAAAACCCAGTGTCAAGGTACGAGGAGAAACGCTTACAGAACGGAAGAGCGGAACCTGTCAAGGAGTTTAAGACATCCTCACGTCGAATCTGTTGTAGAGGCTCCCCTGTCGCGGGACGCTTGATCAGAGGCGAGCGCCGGTCAAAACGGCTGCAAGATAGTTTTGAAACCGAGAGACGGGCCCGGGGGGATGGATCTCGCCCCGAACGCTATGGTATCCTGACTTCCATGAAGGAAATTCCCGAACTCAAGAGTGACAAACAAATGGTGAAGGAATTACGCCAAACCAAGACTGCGTGTCCCGTCTGCGCCAAGGCGCTGGACGGCTGGATTGAGCAGCGCGACAACGAAATCTACCTCTGTCGGGAGTGCCCGGAACACGGGCCGTGCGATTTTCTTCTGTCAACGAATGGCGACCTCTATGCGGACCTGGATCGGTTCTATTGCCGGTTGAAGGGCGAGAAGGCCCGGGGCCGGATCACGAATTATTGGGTCCTCTCCACCTCCCGCTGTCAGATGCAATGCAAGTTCTGCCAGGTTGAGGTGGAAAGCCCGACGTTTGAAGATATGTCACAAGACGATTTCGAGCAGATATTTTCTGACTACGGCGACGCCAAGCTGACTCTGTCCGGTGGTGAGCCAAGCCTGCATCCGCAGGTGATCAGCTTCTTCGAGGAAGCGAAGAAGCGTAACCTCACTACGCAGCTGGCAACCAACGGGGTGCGACTGGCGGACGAAGCATTCGTCCGCCAGCTGGCTGAGGCCGACGTCGGGGAAGTTCGCTTGTCAATCGAGTCCTTTGATCCCCAAGAGGCGACACTTGTGGGGACTGACCGCTTTGTGGAGCCGAAACTGAAAGCCCTGGACAACCTCGAAAAGCACGGGATCGCCGTCATCATCTCCCCGACGATTTTCAAGGGAACCAATGAACACCTCTTGATCGACGCCCTTGACTTCGCCAAAGGCAGGGTGGGGGTGAAAGAGGTCTCGGTGAACGGGTTTTCCTGGGTTGGGGAAGGCGTGGGCATGGATAAGGCGCAAATGATCATGCCCGACGAGATGATGGACATCCTTTTCCAGAAATATTTTGGTGATGACCGTGAAGAGATCTTCACGTTCCAGAAGCTGATGTTGACTATTCTACAAGTGCTCGGGATACGCTTGTGCTTTTACACTCAGCTCATGATTTTTGTCAAAGAAAAGAACGGCCTCCTTCCCATAACGAACTATTTCCACATGGGACGAATGAAGAGAGCCTTTCAGCGCTGGGAGCGGGTTATCGAAATGCCCGTCTTTGTCCAGGGGTTTGCGACGATGCTGGTCGTTATGAGCTCCCTGAAACTCTCTTCCCTCAAAGTCTTCCGTTCCTTGGGGTCCATGCTACTTGCAAATATTTTCAAGGTAAATATCAAGAAGTATCCCACGAATATGATTCCCGTTGTCATGAATACCAATTGCTCCACACTGAGCCTCGATGAACGTGTCAGCCGACAGTGCATGAGCGGTTGCTTGTTGAAGCGTCATGGCAGGATCAGCGAAGGGAAGAGCACAGACACACTCATGGACAAGGAGCAGAGCAGGGTGGCAGATCAATCTGGCGGATCCACACAAGCGCACTGATTTGGCTTTTGATTGCCCCGGCAGCCCCTGCTACCCGGCCATAAGGAAAAACAGTAAAGCCTGACCTCACAAGCGCTTGAAGCGGTCGGGAACTAAGGTTTCGCGGCCGTGTTTGTACCGGAGCTTGCACGTCCGGCACCCCTGCCCGATGGTTTCGCTGGCATCCAGACCCATGCCCATGAGGCGACTGTAGACGACGTCGAAGAAATTGCAATACGGCTTCAGCTCCTGGGCCCCCTGCGCCTCATAGAACTTGTTGACCGCACACTCCGTAAACTCCAGGGTCATCTCGCCGTCTTCGCCTTCGCGAACGTTGTAGACGAAATCCCCGGCAAACGACCGCTCCCGTGACCGGGCCGCCTGCTTCTTCAGGGCCCTCTTCACAAACCCGCTGAAGGCGACCTTTCCCCCGAAGCGAAGAATGAAGTGCGGGAAAGTCCGGAAGAACCCGTCCGAGATTTCAAAGCAGACGTCGATGACTTCCTCGACCGTCTTTCCTCGGGCCTTCATCGCCCGGTAAAGGGCCACAACCCACCCGTTCACGACCATGACGGGGGTGAAATAGTTTTTTCGCCCACCGATGTAGGGGAGATCTGGGATGATCCGCTCGAACTCGGCCCGCGTTACCGCGATAGCCTCAACCGCGAACGCGTCGCCATAACGGGCGGTCAGGCTCTTCTTCAGGCGCTTCGAGAAACGATCGAAGACACGCAGGAGCCTGGGAGCCCTGTCGGTGTAGTAGGTTTCCGCCACCTGTACCCTCATCTGAACTCCCCGGCCCGCTCGCGCGAAACGAAAACGCCCCGGCGGGCGCTTCCCCGCCCGGGCGCCTTCCGTGGCCTTACATCATTATAATAAGCCCTGTCAAAAGCGTGAACCAGTCTGTCTTAAATCGATCGCCGGACGCCGCCCCGGATCTGCGGATCCAACCCCGCCTAGCTGAATCCCCCCAGCATTCCAATCAATTCTTGACTTTCCGGTCTCCCGGGGAAACCATCCCATGACACGGTTCCGAATCAATCCGGACAGGCAGCTTCCGGTTGATCGGAGACCGGTTTCGAAGAAGCGTTGGATTAACAAATCATCATGTTGGGGGGAACAATGAGCACATCCAGAACACCCTTGCGTTTTGCACCGCTCGCCATCCTGGGAGCGTTTCTCCTGATGCTGGCCGGGCCAGGAAACGCATCCGCAGAGTACGCGGAAGACGTCGACTGCCATACCGTTGAAGGTGTGGAAAAAGGAATCGCGGCGTGCTTCGAGAAACTGACCGATTGTCCCGAGGAGAACAAGGTTTCCTCGGATTGCCGGAACATGAAGCAGTACTGCACGTGCATAAGAAAGAAGGGTGAGAAGAAAGACGAGGACGCCGCCGAGGAGAAGGCAAAAAAACAGGAAGAGAAGGCTGACAAGAAGGCCGAAAAGGAGAAGGAGAAGGCCATCAAAAAGGCCATTAAAGAGAAGGTCGAAAAGGGAGCGGACCAGGACGAATCGGCGCCCGAAGATCTGATGCTGATCAAGTAGTACGCGGCAACAACCGGTGAGAAAAGAGGCCGGCGGTGACGCTTACTTCGGGGACATGCCCCGCGGACCGGGGTACCCTCCCCCATCCAGCATGGCGGCGATGTGGAAAACGACCCACCCGCCGCAAAGGTCGCAGTCGACGTCGTTGCCGTAACAGCAGAAGGGCGAAACGAACTCGTTCCCTTCGAGGTAGAGCGGCAGCACGAGCCGCTTCGAGGGGCAGTTGTCCGTCACGGATCGGGCGTTCTCCGAAAGCGTCAGCTCGAGGCTTCTTTTCTTGTTCCAGACGAAGTCGGGATACTTCCGCTTCAACCGCATCACCGTCCGAACGGCTTTGTCGCGCCGCTCGATGGAGCCCCAGGTAAGATCGGAATTATCTTCTCTCGGAGGAGAGTAGAAGCTGAAAGTCATCCCCTCGATGCGTGTCGGGCGCAACAGCTCGACCAGTTCCTCAAGTCGATCCTCGTTGGTCCTGGTCACGACCGACTGCGCCATAACCGTCGGCCCGAAAGGCTCCGGGATCCGCGACAGCGTCCTCATGATCTTGTCGTATGTCCCCTTCCCCCGGATTGAATCATTGAGATCCGGAGGCCCATCAATCGAGATGACGTAGAGGGAATTTGGAAGCTCGATCAGATCGAGCGTTCCGTTTGTCGTTACGTTGTTTCGCGGAAATATCTTCACGCCCTCACGGAGAACATCCGGCCTCAAGAGCGGTTCGCCGCCCATCCAGAGCATTACCTGGATGTCGTGTGCCTTTTGAAGCTCCGCCAGCTTCCCGAGCATCGTCGAGGCGTCCATCTTACTGGCAGGTTTGTTCGGATTCTCGTCCCGGAAGACGAAGCAGTGCTTGCAACGGAGGTTGCACTTGTTGGTGATGTTGACCATCGCCGCCGGATAACGGCGAGGGGCAGTATCGGTTCCGATCATTCAACCCTCCGAACGGGGAACTCTTTAAGCTTACCATCTATCGGCCGGCACGGTCGAGAGCTTGCGCCGGCGGTGATTTTCCGATCAGGTCGAACGTACCCAGCATCGCCAGAACGGCCAGATCCGCGAAGAGCAAGGGGGCGAATATCGGCGCGCCGAACAGGAAATTATCCCCCATGTTCCCCGAGGGCCCTTCCATGTTCGCTCCGAAGTGAAACAGAAAACCCGCAACGCCGACACCGGCCTGGAGAATCAGAACGGGAACGCAGAGCCTGAGAAAGGGACGGCTCCGGGGTCTGACCGTGGCAACGCACAAGAAACCGATCGCCAGGGCACTCGATAATACCGGGATCCATTCACGGGTGTCGAAGAAACCGTTTTGCGCGTGATCGGCAAGCGAAAGCGCAAAGTTCCCGGCGAAGCCACCGAGGGCAAGAAAGATCACCCACTGCCCCCATTCGGTGGATTGCGAGCACATCATGCGGTTTAGCAGAAGGAGAAACCCCAGCCCTGCATAGGCGAGGGGCGCCACGAAGGGAGCCGTGTATACAAGGCTTCGGATGGTCTGCTCCAGGAAGAAACGGCTCTCGAGATGAAGCACCATCCCTCCAATGCCGACACCGATAGAGGCGAACCCCGCAGCCATCCCGATGATGCGCCCGGGAGGCCATCCGGGATCCCCCTTTCCCCGTACCAGGGCGTATCCGAGCAGCGGAGGGACGACCGCCGAGAACAGAACGGGGAGCCACTGCACGGTCAGTCCGAATTCGTTGATTGAATGTGCGAGTAAAACATCCAGGGCCAGAAAGGCGAGGTTGAAGATAACGAAGAGCTCGACGATCATCGGGCGGTTCCGCAGCAGGGCAATCACCGATTGCATATTTTCATCCCTCATCGATGCCCACGGAGCCCCTTGGCTATTTCCTCCATCTCGACCTTCTTGGATAATAGTTCGTAGTTGCCGTGCCACTGCACAAAATCGGCGCCGCCCATGAATGCGCCGTGCTTGGCGGTGCGCCCGAAGTAGTGCCAATAGTCAAACGCAAGGAATTCGATCGACTCGTCAAACGGCTCCGGTGTCAGGAGACCTTCCTCTCTTAACTCTTCGACGATCTTGAGAACCGACGCCACTTTATCGTTTGTCGCCGCTACCACCTCTTCAGCTTTCCGATAGAACTCGTCAATATCGGTGCCCGAGTGGCACTTGAGGCACATCTCCTTCATCTCGGTTTGACCACGAGCGTAGGTGGGGCGCTTTTTTGAAATCGGAGCGAAGAGCCAGAAGGAAAGACGTTCCGTCACATCATGCGTCACCTTCATCCCTTCGAGACCGCTCATGTGGCATGTCGCGCACGTCGGTATCGGCATGTCCAGAGCCGTCAGTTCCTTGGGCGGCGCGTCGAGGTTCATCGTGGCGCTCTGGGCGTTGAAGAGAACGCCGTGTTTCGACTCGTTGTAAATCTCAATCTGCGCATGGTCGGGTCCCATGTGACACTGGCCGCATGTCTGCGGATGGCGCGCGAGGGCGATCGATGCCGAGTGACGGGAATGGCACTGGGTGCATGAACCGATCGAGCCGTCGGCGTTGGGCTTCCCGATGTTGTGACAGGCCAGGCAGCCCGTCTCCATCGCCCCAGGCTCCTCGAGCAGCACGAGCTTGTTGGGAGCCCGGTCGACGGCGCCCTGATGGAACTCCTCCGAGAAGCTGATCTGCTCGGATGTAAAGTCGTCTCTGCCTCGAACAGCCGCCCAGGCCGGCGCCCCGTGACGGCTCCGGACAAATTGTTCGTATTCCGTCGCGTGGCATTCCCGGCAGTTCAATGACGTCGCTTCGGTCGTGATGACGAAATCGCGGTGCTCAAGCGCCTCCTGCCCCTCGAGAACCTTGTGACAATCAAGGCAGGTCACCCCCTCCTTGGCGTGCACACTTCGCTCGAATTGGTGCACAAGGGAGGCGGATTCGCGCAGATGGCATTGCGCGCACTTCCCCGTGGCTTTCACCAGGGCTGATGTCGGCTGCGCCGTTTCCGACTCCGGACGGCGCGCATTGAGAATGAGCGCCGCGACCACGAGTGCAGTCGCGATAAAAACCGCGATGAAGATCAAGCGAAACGACATCGGTTCCCCCCTTGAGCGCTTCCCGTTTTGTCTGGAGTCCGGCGGGCAAACACCTCGAGCAGCGAGCGACGTTTTTGTTGTCTGATCCGATCGTCGGGAGACATTTGAGAACGGCGCGGCCCACGTAGCCTAAATCATGGCCACGGGCGACACAAGAACGGTCATGCTTCCGCGGACGCGCGCTTCCATCCGGACGACCTCGGACGCATCGTGGAAACAGGAAGTTTGCACGTGGGGTTCAGCCGTGGAGGGGCTCGTGGAGAGAGGAGCGAAATGCGCCGGGATCGTGGTAGAATGGTCCGATTCCGTGGGCTATAAAGAGCGTTGCTCAGCCTTCGGGCACCCCCTGTCGAACCAGCCTTCCGGGCCCATGTAAAATCCGCCGAGCCCGACGCATTCCCGAGATCGATCATATGCGTAACTTTTCAATTGCCCTCAGGCGCACCATCCTGATTCTGGGCTGGCTGCCGCTGCTCCTCGTGCCTCCCACCGCGGGCGCGATAGACGGGGAGGTCCGGATTGAGATCGATGATGCCGTGGCCCAGGGGGCGGACACCTGGCCGGTGACCACCGGTGTTCCCTTCCCCAGGGGCGCGCTTGCCTCGGCGGATCAGATCCGGCTGGTCGACGGAACGGGTGCCGAGATTCCGATTCAGAAGGAAGTCACGGCGACCTGGGATCCCGCCGGCGCGGAAGTGAAGTGGCTTCTCCTGGATTTTCAGGCGAGCGCTCTCGAAACCTATCGGTTGCAGTACGGGGCGGACGTTTCTCCTTCGCCGGTTGAGGGTATTCTGACGAGCGAGGATGCTGCATCCATCTTCCTCGACGCGGGCGAGCTCCTGCTCGTGATTCCCAAGCAGCCCCAAGGGTCGCTCTTCACCCTCTTCCGCGACGAGAATACCGACGGCGTGCATGATCCGTCTGAAGAGTTTGCGGTTCTCCGGGATTCCACCATCGAGGACAATCTCGGAATTCGCTACGCGGCTTCCGCGGATGCGACCGACTACACCGCAGCAGTGGAGGTTATCGGTCCGCTCCGGACGACGATCCGTCTTGGCGGTTGGTATGTCGCGGCCGACGGGACGAGATTTTGCAAGCACATCACCCGCATCGAGACGTTTTTCGACAAGCCCTACATCCGCGTCTATCACACGTTCATATTCACGGGCGACACGGACGATATGATCACCGACATCAGTCTCGTCATGGAGCGTACCGGTTCGGGTGAGGAAGCGGTCGGCGTTTTTCCGCGCGGATACGATGCCCAGGGATCGACCGAACAGGTTCTTCTGAATCACAAGCAATCGGGCCTGCTGATACAGGAGAAATACCGGCACGCCGGGCAGCCGGATACCGCGCCTCACAATGCGTTTGGAATCTATCTGGCCAAAGGGGGTAAGCCGAAGAAACTCTTCCCTCGAAAACAATCTTCCCTGGGAAAATCGCCCGGCTGGACGACGCACCTGAACGACACGGGCGGGGCGACTGTCGGAGTCAGGCATTTCTGGCAGACCTTCCCAAAAGAGATCGAAGCAACGCGCGATGGAATCACGGTGCACCTCTGGTCGTCCCGACTGGGCCAGTTATT
>CBDUXZ010000053.1:0-9009 GCA_965371325.1 uncultured bacterium
GAGCCTGGGGGAGTCGTCCAGGGGGTTTATCACGTGCATCGACTGTGATGCGCACCCGGCCGGCAGGAGCAGGGCGGTCACGGCGAGTAAAAACAAAACGCGCGTCGACATACGGCGCTCCCTGTGCGGCAGGTCTATGCCCGGGAAGGATCATTCGAAAGAACGGTGCGCAGCCATGATAGGAGAAGGGGTCCCAACATGAAAGCGGAACGAGGCCCGGTCCCTTTACTGGAACCGGGCCTCGCAACAGCGTGTCGAAACGGGGCTGTAAGCCGAGTCCTGTTCCCCGCGCGGGTTGCCCCGGCGCGGAGCGGCGATCATTCATCTAGGGCGGCCGTTGCCGGCCGCCTCGAGCGACCTTACCCGCTGGTCTCGGACGGGCAACCCTACAATCCGGCGTGCCGGGATTTCCCGGCCGTCCCGGAAAGCCAGCCTATTCGGTCTTGCTCCGGGTGGGGTTTAGCTCGCCGCCGGTCACCCGGCTGTCGCGCGTGCGCTCTTACCGCACGTTTTCACCTTTGCCTGTGAAGCTCGCCCCCGAAGGGACGCGCAACCATCGGCCGTGTCTTTTCTGTGCCACTTTCCCTGGGGTCGCCCCCGGTCGGCGTTACCGACCACCCTGCCCTGCGGAGCTCGGACTTTCCTCCCCCGGCACCGGATGACACGCAAGCGCGTGTCCCCAGAAATCCGGCGGCGATCACCCGCCCTGCTTCAACACATCTGGAACTATAGGAGTGAAACCGGAGAATGGCAATCGGGTCAGCTGCGGGCCCGCCTGGCGCTTTTGATGCGAGCGGGACGCGTCAGGGCGACCTGTTTGGCGGCGGTTTTTCGCGCCTCGGAGGCGGCGCGGGTGGAAGCCTTCCGCCCCCTTTGCATGACGCGCTTCGCATCGCGGTAGCCGAGCTTGATAAGACGCTGGCTCTTCCTGGCGTGCACGTTGAAAAGATCCAGCAGCGGAAGGCCTGCTAGTTCTTCTCCGGGCTGGATGAGGGTTACAGGAATACCCTGGTACTTCCCGTCCACGATAGGCTGATTGAGATAACCGGCGTTGCCCAGGGTGCGCCACATGACGTCAACAAAACGCCCTGCGTAATCGACGATGGACGAGAACTTTCGCTTGTACGGAAGTTTCTGCGGAATGACGGTAAGCACATAGATTTCCGTCGCCTTCATCTTCAGCGCGTGATCCAGCGGGATGTTCCATGCGAACCCGCCATCCACGCACCAGTCGCCGCGGATCCGGATGGGCGGATACAGGAACGGAATGGCGTAACCCGCCCTGACGATCTTCTTCAGCTCTTCGGCCGACTGAGCGTCATGTGAAGACCATATTTGCCCCGTCCCCTGGGAGAGATTCAGAATGATGAAAGCGGTCTCCACGGGGCTGTAGAGAATTTTCTCGTAGTCGAGGTAGCGCTCGATGTTCCGTGCAAGCCGATCCACCGAGGAGAAGGAGAGTCCCGTAAGGAGATTGTGACGCAGTGAGGGCGAGAAGAGATGCCGGAAGGAGGCGAAGGTGCTCCAGCTCCGCATCATGTTCTCGACACCGCCCGAGGCGTAGAGACAGGCGTTAATCACGCCAATGCTGCTACCGATAATGGCGTCGGGACGAATGCCCTGCTCCTCCAGGTACTGCATCGCGCCCACATGGTGGGCGCCCAGGGAGGCGCCTCCCCCGAGAATGAAAACGCGTTTTCGGGAAGCCATCGATCTCCTCACGGTGGTTCAGAAGTAGATGCTTTTGCGGTGGCGACGCCCGGCATCGAGCATCTTTGCGATTCTCGCGAGGCTAGCCGGCTTCAGGCGATCGAGGAGTCCCTTCCTAGCGCGTGACACTTGCGAAGATCTCCCTCAGACCAAAGAGCGGTTCAAAACCCGTCTCTTTCTGGAAGGGGCTTCCGTCCAGCGTGCAGTGATACTTGACGAAATCGATCGCGCCCGCCGGGAAGGAATAGAAGCCAAGCTTGAAGAGCCGGTCAATGAGCGCGCGGGCGAGGGGCTCCGGCATACTGAACGGCTTCCCGCCGGTCTCCCGGATGGCTACGCTCAACGGTACGGAGCCGGGCCCTACAATGTTGAAGACGCCCCGGATCTGCTTTTCGACCGCCAGAGCGATGGCCTCCGCCACGTCTTCCTCGTGGATGAACTGCATCATCGGATCAAAACCCCACATCATCGGGATGCGCCTGAGCTTAAGGTAGCGCGAAACGGCCGAGTGGACGTAATAGCCGAGAATATTCACCGGGCGCATGACCACGGAGTGGATTTTCGGATACTTCCAGAGAAAGGTGGTCGCGATACTGTCCGTCTCGACAAGATCGCGAATTTCGGGATAGGTCCGGCTGGCGTTCAGAGGCGCATCTTCGTCGAGGAAGTACGGGTTCTCGGGAAGCGCGCCGTAGACGTAGTGGCTCGAGAGAAGAACGAACTGCCTGACGCCATGCTTGTGGCAGAACTCCATCACACGCTTGGTCCCGAGCACGTTCACCTCGTGGCGCACCTCGGGAGCAACTTTGAAGTGGCGGATAAAAGCCAGGTGAACAACCGTGGAGGGCCGTTCCTTGCGGAAGACGTCCTCGAAGGCGCGCTTGCGCAGGTCGAGCTGGTAGATCTTGACCTTCGACGGATGCCCCTCCCAAGGGAGGCGATCAACGCCGACGACACGGCAGGTTTCCGTGAGCCGTTGGGTCAGAAGTCGTCCCTGGCCGCCTGACACGCCCGTGATGAGCACGGTCTCCGGCTTCGACACCTGCAACGGGTGCGCTTCCCCCGCAGGATCTTCCTGGCGCGTCTCGCGCGCATCGTCCCGATCGGATGCCGTCATGCCCCTTCCACCTGCTTCCGCCTGTCGATAGCCTCGTTGGCCAGCTGGTCGGCCTCCTTGTTCCGGCTCCGGGGGATATGGGCGGCCTCCCAGCCCTTGAAGGACGAGAGAAGATCCATCGCCGAGCCGTGCATATCGCGGAGGTTATCGTTCTTGACCTTGTACTGCCCGTTGAGTTGCCTGACGAGAAGCTCTGAATCGCTGCGGATCTGAACTTCTTCGGCGCCCGCCTTCTGCGCTTCTTGCAGGCCCACGAGGAGGGCTGTGTACTCGGCCATGTTGTTGGTCATCTCTCCGAGAAAGCGTGCGACGCGCGCGAGGACGCGCCCATCATCCGACTTCAGCACGGCCCCGGCGCCGGCGAGCCCCGGGTTTCCGCGTGAAGCGCCGTCGGTGTAGATGGTCACGCGCTTTGTCTTTCCGGAAGGCCTGGAAGCCGCCTTCCCCGACGCAGCCTCGAGAAGAAAACCCCGGAGGGTCTCGGGTGTAAGCCCGGATACCCGCGCGATGGTCTTCCCGACGTCAAGCGTCTCGGCAAGCGTCTTTAGCGCGCGCCTGCGCAGAGCGCCGTTGGTCTTCGCCATCACGAACCGCCTTCCGCGGCCTCGGGATCCACGAAGAGGATGCGCTGGCAGGAAGGGCAGACGTGAAGCACGTCGCCCTTGAAGAGTTCGTTGTAAAGCTGGGGCGGAAGCGACACCTGGCACCCCTGGCAGATCCCCTTCCGCACCTCAACAACCGCCACGCCGCGCATCCGGGCTCGGATCTGCTCGTAGCGCTTGAGAAGGTTGGCGTCCGTTCCGGCCTCGGCCTCTTTGCGCCGGGACTCCGCCTCCGCGAGTCCGCCCTCCGCTTCTGCGGTCCGAATCTTCAGAGCCTTGTCTTCCTCGTCGCAGAGGCTTTCCATCCTGGCGGTAGACTCCTTCATTTCGCCCAGCCTGACTCTGGCCGCGTCTCCATCCTCCATCGCAATCAGAATCTTCTCCTCGTGATCGCCGATCCTCTTTTCTGTCGTCTCGATCTCGTGGAGCATCGCCGTGTATTCCTTGTTTGTTTTGATCAGGTTGAGCTGCGTTTTGTACTTGAGCAGCCGCTCGTTCTCGGTTTGAAGATCGCCTTCCTTTTCGCGCCGATGATGCTCGATCTCCTGGAGCTTCTCCTCCGCCGCCTTCGCTTCCGCGCGCGCGGTCTGCCGCCGGGCGTCGACCTCCGCGAGCTTGTTCGGGAGGTCGGCGATCTCCGCCTTGAGGGTCCCTATTCGGTTGTCCGCTTTCTGAAGTAACCGCAGGTTGTGAAGGTTTTTAATCATGAGGATTTACAAACGCGCGGCGCCCAAACGAAGGCACCGGGCCCGCTTTTCTCGAAGGCCGGTGATTTAAGCGATGCGGCATGCCCTCATCATACGCGCGTTCAGGGCGATTTGGCAAAAGGGCCGCCGGGATCAGCCGACGACGGCAGCATGGCGGGCAAAACCTCTCAGGACCGGGGCAGTCGATCGGCCTGCGGCATGTCTTGGTCGGCAGGTCCAATCGACGGCTGCGACGCCGCGGGCGGCGCCCTTCGGTGTTGCGCATGGTGGGCCCTCCAGGACTCGAACCTGGGACCAACCCGTTATGAGCGGGCCGCTCTAACCAACTGAGCTAAGGGCCCCCAGAGATGCGCGTGGCAGACGATAGCCGCTCACAACCGGCGCCGTCAACAGATACGCAGCAGGCTTTGAAGGAAACCGAGGCGAGGTGGGAGGTGATGTCAGCCGAAGCCTGAGGAGTGGGCCTATCGGGGGCCGCGCTTCAGCTCTATGAGGATGAGCCGCGCGATGGCCTTCAGCGTGTCGAAGACGCCCTTTCCGCCGCGGGCCACCGCCTCGAAGTCCGAAATGTTTCTGGTGGGGTTGATGAGGCGCTGAAGCTCTTCGAGCGGCATGGCGCTCGGGAGATCGCGCTTGTTGTACTGAATCACGTAAGGCAGCCGGTCGAGATCGTAGCCCTGCTCTTTCAGGTTGTCCCGCAGGTTCTCGAGGCTCTCGAGGTTGGCCTCGAGGCGATCTTCCTGACTGTCCGCAACAAATACGATGCCGTCCACGCCCTTCAGAATAAGCTTCCGCGAGGCGTCGTAGAAAACCTGCCCCGGAACCGTGTACAGGTGGAAACGGGTGCGGAAGCCCCGGATCTCACCGAGCGAGAGCGGAAGGAAATCGAAGAAGAGCGTCCGCTCTGTCTCCGTCGCAAGCGAGATCATCTTCCCCTTCGCTTCGGGATTGGTCTTGTTATAGATGTACTGGAGGTTGGTGGTCTTTCCGCACAGGCCGGGGCCGTAGTAGACGATCTTGCAGTTGATCTCGCGGGACGAATAGTTGATGAACGACATGCCGGACGTTCCTCGGAAATTAGTCGTGGCGCGCGCTAGTCGTTAAAGAGATTGTCAATGTCCTCGTCTGTGATGTCGGAAAACGGGGAATCAACGTCCCCCACCGCATCTCTCTTCCTGATATTTTCGAGAATAGCGGCAAGCTCGTCATTCGCTTTCTTGACGCGGAGCTTTACGAGGCCGAGGCTCGAGCGCTCGTCGAAGACCACGAGAAGAATGGTTCTCTCGCCGACAAGGCTCATGTGCAGGCTGTCACGCTCCCCCTGGTGGAAATGAACCGGAAATTCCTTCTCGCCCAGCAGCTTGGCGAGTCCGCCGGAAGCGGCGAAGTTCCCGGCCGTCAGGGAAGCGAGGCCGGCCGTGTCGATGTTCTTGACCTCACCACACTCGGCGATGAGTTGCCCGCTCTTGTCTACAAGGAATATTGACTTCGCGTTCGCCTCACGGATGAGGCGGTCAATCACTGCAATAATCTCCTTGTAGTCCGCCTCCTGCATGACGAACTGGGCATTGAGCATCGAGCCTGCTCCGTATCACATGCTTACGGGGGAAAGGATCCCGAAGTCGCGCGGCATCCCCAGGACGCCTGAGAGAGGCGTCAGGAGGTTCTCAGCCTAACAGAGGGACCTTCGGGCGGGCAAGCCTTTCCCCAGCAAGCCAGTCAGTTCTTCGGCAAACCGGACGAGATCTTTAGAGGAGCGAAATCGCGCCTGCCTCCTGCGCGGGAACGCCTGCGGGGGCCTCAGGGCTCGCCTTGACAGGCCGCGGCGGCGGCCCTCTTACACCTCGCGGCGGTTCTCCAGACTCTTCTCGATAGTGAGAGGATCCACGTACTCGAGATCCCCGCCGGTGGGAATTCCCTGGGCGAGGCGCGTCACACGATAGCCGAGCGGCTTTAACACCCTGGCCAGGTAGAGGGCGGTAGCTTCGCCATCGGCGTTGAGGTTCGTCGCGATAATCACTTCACACTCCGCGCCGATCTTCTTCAGCCGCTCGATCAGCTCATCGAAGTGCAAGTCTTCGGGTCCTATTCCGTCGAGCGGTGAGAGGGCGCCGTGTAGAACGTGGTAGCGCCCCCGAAACTTTCCCGTCCGCTCGATGGCCATAAGATCGGGGGGCTCTTCGACAACGCACACCTGCCGCGGATTGCGCCGATCGTCACGGCAGATCGCGCAGGGGTCGGCGTCGGTGAGGTTCCAGCAGGCCCGGCAGAGAACGACCTCTTCCTTGACGCGCCGGATGGCGTCGGAGAGGGCCGCCCCAAGGGTGGGCTGACTTTTCAGAATGTGGTAGGCGAGCCGGGTAGCGGTTTTCTCTCCGATCCCGGGGAGCTTCTGAAACTGTTCGATCAGGCGCGCGATGGGGCCAGGGTGCGCCATGCGGGCTTCTCCTAGGGCTTCGCCCGCCGGGAGCGACCTCCACCCCAGCGGGAGTTCTAAAACATTCCGGGGATGCCGAGTCCTCCGGTTACTTTCCCCATCTCCTCGGACATCAACTCCCGGGATTTCTTGAGGGCTTCATTGACGGCGGCGCGAACAAGATCCTGGAGCATCTCGACATCGTCCGGATTCACGATCTCACGTTCGATCTTGACCGACAAGATTTCCTGAGCACCGTTCACCACGGCGGTGATCATGCCGCCGCCCGCCGACGCCTCAACTTCTTTCGCCTTGAGGTCCTCCTGCACCTTGGCGAGCTTCGCCTGCATTTGCTGCGCCTGCTTCATCAGATTCTTGATCTGACCTTGCATCGGATCTCCTCTGGCAAAAGGGGATGCTCCCCTTTTTTACGCGCCGAACGTCTTTATCTCCTTGATCTCACCCCCCAGGATACGCTTCGCCTGTTTCACCGCCTCGTGCCCGAGCGCTTCCTTCTTGAGGGCCCGCTCCCGATCACTCTCACGCTCCCTTGTTTCCTTCTGGAGCACAACCGTCGCCCCACGAGCGACTTTCTTCTGGGATGAACCCACGACCACGACCCGCACGGGCCGCCCGAAGCATTGCTCGGCAAGCTCGGAGGCGAGCGTCGCCTTGTCACCCAGCATATCGCCGTGCAGGGCCACATCAAAGCTTACCTGAAGCTGGTCATCGGTGAGCGCAACGAACCGGCCGTGGGTGAGAATAGAGCCCAGAAGGGGAGCCTTCTCACCGACGAGAGCCAGATAATTCGCCCAGGGTGAATCCATCGCCCCCTCCTCGAATGGGCTGAGGTCCATGCCCTGAGCCTCGGCGAGATCCCCGTCGGTGACAGGCGGGGGAAGGGTGGAAGAGCTGACCCCGCCGGAGGAGGATCGATTCTGCCCACCCCCGCCGGCGCCGCCGGATGGGCGCGCACGGGGCGAGGGCGGCGTGCCGTCCTCCAGCGCGGCCAGACGACGCAAGAGGTCGGAGACAGGGACAAGCGGACGCAGATGCGCGGCCTTCAGAACGCACATCTCCAGAACAAGGAAGGGCTGTGATGCGCCGTCAATTTCCTGAGCGCCCTTCAGGAACAGATCGAAGAGCGCATGAAGCGTTTCGGGCGCAACCCCCCTGACCATGTCCTGTAGCCGTTCGAGATCCGCCTCGGGCGCGTCAAGCGTCTTTGAGGGCTCGCTCACAATCGCCAGAACCACGAGATCGCGAAGCAAAACCAGGATTTCGTGGATGGTCCGCCTGGCGTCGGCCCCTTGTGTATCGAGCTGTCGCAACGCCTCCACGCAGCGCGCGGGTTCCGTTTCGATCACGGCCCGGGTCAGATCGAAAAGGACGTTTCGATCAATCAGCCCCAGCGCTTCCCTGACAGCCGCCTCTTCGATCTTCCCACTCGTAAATGCGATGAGTTGGTCGAGAATCGTCAGCGCGTCGCGCATGCATCCTTCCGACTGGCGGGCGATAGCGGTCAAAGCCGCACTGTCCGCCTCGATCTTCTCGGCGTCGGCAATTTCCCGGAGCTTACGCGCAATGATGACGGCTGGAATACGCGAGAAATCGTATCGCTGCACGCGAGAGAGGATCGTGGCGGGAAGCTTGTGAACGTCGGTGGTGGCGAACACGAACTTGACGTGGGCTGGGGGCTCTTCGAGGGTTTTCAGGAGCGCGTTGAAGGCCTCCACGGTGAGCATGTGCACTTCATCGATGACGTACACCTTGAAGCGGGCGGAAGCCGGCGCGTACTTCACGCTCTCACGCAAATCCCGGACGTTATCGACGCCGCGATTGGAAGCGCCGTCGATTTCCTGGATATCGATGGCAGAGCCCTCAGCGATCTCGCGGCAGGGGTTGCAGGCGTCGCAGGGCTCGGGCGCCGGTCCCTTCTCGCAGCAGAGCGCTTTGGCGAAGATGCGCGCAATGGTTGTCTTACCGACGCCGCGGGGACCGGTGAGAAGAATTGCGTGGGCGATGCGTTGGGATGAGAGGGCGTTCTGAAGGCTGCGTGTTACGTGCTCCTGACCGAGCACCTCCGAGAATTGCCTCGGGCGCCACTTCCTGGCCAGAACCTGATAGCTCATGAGGAGGTTCCAAAAAGGGCTCTTGCCCCTGGCCCGCGAAACCTCGCGGGGCGTCGAGGAGCGGCAGCCAGGCAACCCCGCGGCACACGAAAGTATTGACTACCGTTGCTTCCTTCCGGACCTGGCGGAGTTCGCCATACCTCGTTGCGCGGGACCCAGCTACCGCTCCTCCGCACCCCGCCGATAAACCTGAGTCGGTGTGCGCGTTCGGATGGTTCGGAGTAACTGGCGGAGAGAGGGGGATTCGAACCCCCGGAAGAGTTACCCCTTCGCACGCTTAGCAAGCGTGTGCCTTCAGCCGCTCGGCCATCTCTCCGTTCAAACG
>CBDUXZ010000054.1:0-8896 GCA_965371325.1 uncultured bacterium
TCGAAGGGCGTCAGGTCGTCGAGACCGGTTGCTATCACCGTCACCCGAACTTCCTCACCCAGACTGGGGTTTATGACCGAGCCGAAAATGATATTCGCCTCGTCGTGCGCTTCTTCCTGGATAAGCGTTGCGGCTTCGTTGATCTCGTGAAGCGTGAGATCGTCACCGCCCGTGATGTTGATCAGGATTCCGCGCGCGCCGCTTATCGAGAGATCCTCCAGGAGCGGGCTCGAGATCGCCTGCCGGGCCGCCTCGAGCGCGCGCCCTTCGCCCTTGGCGACGCCGGAGCCCATGATCGCCATCCCCATCTCGTTCATGATGGTGCGAACGTCCGCGAAGTCGAGGTTAATGATGCCGTGTACGGTAATGAGGTCTGAAATCCCCTGCACGGCAAGAACGAGCACGTCATCGACCCTCTTGAAGGCGTCGAGGAGCGGCACGCTGCGATCGGCGATCGTGAGCAGCCTCTGGTTCGGAATGGTAATGAGCGTATCGAGGACCTTCCGAAGCTCGCTGATCCCCTGCTCGGCCTGGCGCATGCGGCGCTTCCCTTCGAAGGCGAAGGGTTTTGTCACCACGCCAACCGTGAGGGCGCCGCACTCCTTCGCGACGTCGGCGATGATCGGGGAAGCGCCGGTGCCGGTTCCACCCCCCAGGCCGGCCGTGATGAAGACCATGTCGGCCCCCTCGATCTGCTCGCGAATGAGCTCGCGGGCTTCGATGGCGGCGTTCTTCCCCACCTCCGGATTGGCCCCGGCGCCGAGTCCCTTGGTGAGTTCCTCGCCGAGCTGCATGCGAAGCGTGGCTCTGCTGTTCCCGAGCGCCTGTGAGTCCGTATTGGTCGCGATGAAGTCCACGCCCTGAAGATCGGAGGCGATCATCGTGTTGATGGCGTTGCCGCCTCCCCCTCCAACGCCGACGACCTTGATCTGCGCCGATTTGCCCTGACTATCGTCAAATTCAAACATGTCCGTCCCCCCCCCAAGGTGTTCCATTCAGGATTTCTGTTCTTTGAAGCGATGCACCCGATCTTCCGCCCCGGGCGCCTTCAGAACCACTCGTTGAACCACTCCTGCATGCGATCCCTGACCTTGTCGAAAATATTCCCCTGATCGCGAATCCGAAAACGGTTGGACCTGGTCTGGCGTGATCCGTAGAGCACGAGTCCCACGCCGGTGGCGTACATCGGATTGCTGACCACGTCCTGGAGGCCCCCCACGTTTTCGGGCGTGCCGCGCCGGGCGGGCATCTCGAAAACCTCCTCGGAGAGTTCCTGGACCCCTTCGAGGAGACTCGTTCCGCCCGTGAGGACAATACCCGCCGGAAAGCTCTTCTCGAGGCCCAGCCGGACGATTTCATCCCTGACGAGGGTCATGATCTCCTCCATCCGGGGCTCGATGATATCCGCAAGGATTTTTCTGGAAAGCTCCCTGGGCTGGCGTCCGCCGACGCTGGGCACCGGAATGCGGTCCTCCACCGGGCAGATGCGTGAGTATGCACAGCCGAATTTCTTCTTGATGCGCTCCGCGTCGGCTGCTGGCGTGCGGAGGCCCACGGCGATGTCGTTGGTGATGTGGTCTCCGCCGAGCGCCAGCACGTAGGAGTGCTTCATGCTCCCTTCGCTGAAAAGGGCGAGATCGGTCGTGCCTCCGCCGATATCCAGGAGGGCCACTCCCAGCTCCTTTTCATCATCCGAAAGGACGGCGTCGGCGCTGGCCAGCGGTTCCAGGACGATGTCCGAAACGTTGAGGCCGGCCCGGTTTGCACACTTGATGATGTTCTGCGCGCTGGTGACGGCGCCCGTGACGATGTGCACCTTCGCCTCCAGGCGCACGCCGTTCATACCGATCGGTTCCCGGATCCCGTCCTGATCGTCGATGATGAATTCCTGGGGAAGGCTGTGAATAACCTCCCTGTCCATGGGGATGGCGACGGCCTGCGCGGCGTCGATGACGCGCCTCACGTCGGGCTCCGTGATTTCACGATCCTTGACCGCGACCATTCCGTGAGAATTGAAACTCTTGATGTGCCCGCCCGCGATCCCCGCGTATACGGCCGATATTTCGCAGTTTGCCATCAGCTCGGCCTCATCGATGGCCTTTCGGATGGAATCAACGGTGCTCTCGATGTTGACGACGACTCCCTTGCGCAATCCCCGTGACGGATGAGATCCGATGCCGATGATCGAAAGTCCATCCTCAAAGGCCTCGCCCACGATTGCGCAAACTTTCGTCGTTCCGATGTCGAGACCGACAACAAGGTTATCTATCTTTCCCATCTCCCCCCCTTACGTTACAAAGCCAATCAAAGCCCGACGGTTCCATCGCTCTCCAATGTCTTTACCGGCCTGACCACGATCATATTGCGAAAGCTGAGGTCAATATGCCCAGCGTAAACGCCTTGCTCTTCAATTCGATCAAGGAGCTTCACCAGTTTCTCTATCTTCAACGGAAAATTGTCCAGCCCAAACTGAATTTCGGTGACGACTCCCCTTGTGATGACGGATAGGCCGCGACCCTTTGCGACGTGGATCTCCGAAACGCGGTCCGCCCCCAGACGCTCCGATGATTCCCAGAGGCTTACGAGCTCCAAGCTGCGGGCCAGAAGCTCCCTTCCCTCCGGCTCCTCGACGTCAGAGGGTAAAAGGCCGGTTACAACGGGGAGGTTCATCGGCTCTCCGGGCGCCACCCGTTTGAAGACGATCCCCTCGTGATCGACATAATGAAGATCGCCAAGGTGCACGATGGCACGCGGGGAGCGTTCCTTGACTTCCACGATCAACCGATCGGGAAACACTCTTCGGGCAAGCGCCTCCTCGATCCACGGATTCCGGGAGAGGGCCTCCTCGATACGCCTGACGGGGACATCAAAGATGCTTGGAAACCGGGAGATGCCGGCCAGATCCATCACCTGGACTTCCGTCAGCCGCTCCGTTCCCCTCACTTCGATCGCTCTGAGCTCGAAATAGGGCGACTGCACGACGGAGTAGACGGCGACCATCGATCCGACGATCGCTGCGGTGCCCAGAAGGCCAAACGCACCCCAGTAGAGGACGCGTCCGGCTCCGGATCGCGCCTTCGATACGCCTTTCAGGATGCGCGTGGCGAGCCCCGCGCGATTTCGTTTCACCCTTGCTTTCACGGTAGCCTTCCTGCCGCGCTTCATGGCCGTGTCTCCCCGGGCGCGTCGACGCCCAGAACCCTCACCTCCGTCTCGAGTGTAATGCCGGCCTTGCGCGCGACGCTGGTTTTTGCCTTTTCGATCAGCGCGAGAATGTCCGATGCGCGCGCCCCTTCGTTGTTGACGATAAAATTGGCGTGCAGATCGCTGATCTGGGCGCCTCCCGCCCGCGTCCCCTTGAGGCCCACCTTTTCAATCAGCTGCGCCGCGTATTCCCCGGGCGGATTCTTGAAGATGGAACCTGCATTGGGGATCGATAGCGGCTGGGTGTTCTTGCGGCGCGTGAGGAGATCCGTCATGGATTCCTTGATCGCCGCTGGTTCATCTCGTGTGACTGAAAGCTCCATGGCGCAGATGATCGAGCCCTCCGGGAGATCGAGGCTGCGATAACGAAATTCGAGATCCTCTCTGGGGGATCGGTGGAGGACACCATCGCTCGTCATGAAGGTGAGTTCCGTAAGAAGGTCCTTTATCTCGCGATCGCGGACGCCTGCGTTCATGGCGACCGCGCCTCCCATGGTGCCGGGCGTGCCGGCCAGGAATTCGAGCCCAGACCACCCCTTGCGCTGCGCAAAGGCGAGCAGCGTGTTGATCTTGACGCCCGCTTCCGCCCAGAGAATGCCCCCCTGCTCCTCCTCCCGGCGGATACCGTGCCCGCGGAAGCCCTTCGAAAATGAGATCGTCAGACCACGAATGCCGCCGTCGCGCACGAGAAGGTTCGAGCCCGCGCCGAGGAGCGAGAGGGGAAGTCCGTTGGAGCGGGCCAGTGCGATCGCCGCGCGCAGGTCGTCCGTCCCCGAGACATGAAGCAAGCAGTCGGCCGGCCCGCCGACCCGGAATGTCGTGATCTTCGCCATCGGGTAATCGAAGGAGGCCCGCTCTCCGAAGCGATCACGGATTTGATTTTGCACCGCCTGATCCATCACCCGCCGCCGTCCTTTCCCGCCACCCTCTGCCGGAACGCTTCCCCCGCACGCCAGACATCGCCCGCCCCCATTGTCATCACGAGATCGCCGTGCGCCAGAAGCCCTTCGAGCAGGGCCGGGATCTCTTCTTTCTCAGGCACGAAGTGGACCTCCTGGTGGCCATGGGCGCGAATTCCTTCGAAGAGGAGACTCGCGCTGACGCCCGGGATTTTCTCTTCGCCCGCTGCGTAGATCTCGGTCAGGATGAGCACGTCCGCCTGATTGAAGGCGGTAAAGAAATCCTCGAGTAGATCTCTCGTCCGCGTGTACCGGTGGGGCTGAAAAACAACGACTGTGCGGCGGCCGAACGCCTCCTTGGCGGCCGTGAGGGTCGCGCGCACTTCCGCGGGATGATGAGCGTAGTCGTCGATCAGGAGAAGTCCCGGCGTATCGAGCTTCACCTCGAAGCGGCGTTCGATTCCCGAAAAGCTCTCGAGTCCCTCTCTTACGCGGTCAAGGGGCACCTCGAGCTCGAGTGCGGCGGTGATTGCCGCCAGCGCATTCGATACGTTGTGTCTGCCCGGCATGTTGATGCGGAATCGGCCTAGGTCGCGGCCAAAAGCCTGCACGCCGAACTCCGAATAAAAACCCTTCAGGCGAAGATCGTAGGTGTGAAAGTTCGCCTGGGACGATATTCCGTAAGTCACCATCCGTTTTTCGACACGGGGGATGAGCGCCTGCACCCCAGGTGCGTCCAGGCAGAGAATGGCGACCCCGTAGAAGGGGACCTTGTTGATGAAAGCGAGGAACGTCTCGTTGAGCTGATCGAGATCTTTGTAGTAGTCGAGGTGCTCCGGATCGATATTCGTGACGATCGCGATGGCTGGCGACAGCTTGAGGAAGCTGCCGTCGCTTTCATCCGCCTCCGCCACGAGGAACTCTCCCTTTCCGAGCTTCGCGCTGCTTCCGGGACTGTTCACCTTCCCGCCGATCACCACCGTGGGGTCGAGACTGCCGGCGGCGAGCAGAGAAGCCACGATGCTGGTCGTTGTGGTCTTCCCGTGGGTCCCGGCAATGGCAACGCCGTATTTCACCCGCATGAGCTCGGCGAGCATTTCAGCCCGCGGGATAACCGGGATACCGCGCCGGCGGGCTTCGACGACTTCGGAATTGTCGGGCCGCACGGCCGACGAAATCACCACCACGTAAGGGTCGGCGATGTTTCCGGCGTGATGGCCGATGTCGATGCGGCATCCCAGGGCGCGAAGACGGACCACGGTCTCTGACGAGGCGAGATCGCTCCCCGTTACCACGTAGCCCAGATTATGGAGAACCTCGGCGATGCCGCTCATACCCATGCCGCCGATCCCCACGAAGTGAATATTCTGTCGTCGCTTGTACATTGTGAGTGCACTTCCTTCCGCTCCCGATGCTCCAGCCCTCTCGGGGCGGGGCGGGGCGGAGCGCGATCAGTCGCGCGAGGCCAGCCGATCAAGCCGATCGACAATTACCCGCGCGGCGTCGGGTCTTGCGAGGGCCCGGGCCTTTCTGCCCATCTCACCTGCCCGTTCCGGGTCGCCTGCGATCTCCATCAAGGTCCGGGCCAGCCCGTTTGCCGAAAGATCTCTCTCCAGGATCGTGATCGCGGCGCCCCCTCTCTCCAGCATGCGGGCGTTCGCCGCCTGGTGATCGTCCGCCGCGAAGGGATAGGGGACGAGAAGCGCCCCTCTCCCCGCGCAGGCCAGCTCCGCAACCGTCGTGGCGCCCGCGCGACAGAGAACCAGATCGGCCTCCCTGTAGCGCGATCCCATATCGTCGAAGAACGCCGCCGTCTCCGCCCGAAGGCCTCTTGCCGCGTAGGCCGCCCTGATCTTCTCGAGGTCCGCTTCCCCCGTCTGGTGCAGGAAGCGCCAGCCCCGCGAGGCGTCCCCGAGGTGTCCGAGAGCGGCGGCCACCGTCTCGTTGATGCGGCGCGCCCCCTGGCTCCCCCCGAAGATCAGGACCGTAAACGGCCCGGCAGGCCTGGTTCCGCCGGCATCGCCCACCTCCTCGCGGATGGGGTTGCCGGTGGCCAGGGCCTTCCGTCCCGGGAACCGGGCGCATGTCTCTTCCCAGGCGACATAAATCTCGTTCACGATGCGGCCGAGCACCCGGTTCGTGATTCCGGGAACGGCGTTGGGCTCGACGATGGCCCTTGGAAACCCGAGCGCAGCGGCCGCAATGAGCACCGGCCCCGAAGCGTAACCGCCGACGCCGAGCACCGCGTCCGGACGCCACTCCCTCAGAATTTTCACCGACGCCGCGAAAGCCCCGGGGAGCCCGAGGAGGGTTCGGAGAATCTCCCCCGCCGTCTTTCCCTTCAGCGCGCCCGCCCGAATCACCCGGAGCGGATAACCCGCTTGCGGAACGAGCCGCTTCTCGAGCCCCCGTTCCGTTCCGACGAAGAGCACCGCACTCTCGGGGCCTCTTGTCATGAGGGCTCGAGCCACGGCGATTCCGGGAAAAAGGTGGCCGCCCGTTCCGCCCCCCGCGATGAGAAGTCGCACCTATCGCCTCTCGGCGGTCGACCGGGCTCCGATGGCTAAAAGCAACCCGATGGCGAAGAGGCTAGTCACCATCGACGAGCCACCGTAACTCACCAGGGGGAGAGTAAGCCCCTTCGTGGGGAGAAGGCCCATGACGACCCCCATATTCATGATCGCCTGCAACGCCACCAGCGTCGTCACGCCGACAGCCAGGTACGTCCCGAAGGGGCTGGAAGCTTCCAAGGCGATCCGGACGCCCCGCCAGATGATGACGCCATACAACGCGACTGTGAAAACGACGCCTATCAGGCCCAGTTCCTCTCCGACCACGCTGAAAATGAAATCGGTGTGAGCCTCGGGGAGGTACATGAGTTTTTGCTGCCCGTCGCCGAGTCCTACGCCGTGCCAGCCTCCGGCACCGAAGGCGAGGAAGGACTGGATAATCTGATAGCCGGAGCCGGTGCGCGACTCCCACGGATCGAGGAAAGCCAGGATGCGCGTCCTGCGATAAGCCGAGGAAGCTATCAGGGTGACCACAACCGGTAACGCTGCAAGCACGCCGTAGCCGAGGTATCTGAGCTTCATACCGGCCACGAAGAGCAGGATGGCGACGATTGCCATCACCATCGCGGCGCTGCCGAAGTCGGGCTGGCCCAGCATGAGCAGCCCCACGACCCCCCCGATCACCACGATCGGAATGGTGGCGGAGATCGATTCTCGCACGCGCTCGCCGTTGCGGCCCATCAGGCTGGCGGCATAAATCACGATGGCAATTTTCGCGATTTCAGCAGGTTGGAAATTGAACCCCGGACCGTGAAGCCACCGCCGCGCTCCCCCAATCTTGGCGCCGATGCCGGGAATGAGAACCGCGACGAGCAGCACAATTGAGCAGAAGAGGAACGGCGTCGCCAGGCGCTCAATGCGCTGATAATTGACGCGCGCGATCCCCGCCATCAGGAGAAGCCCTACCATGATCGCCCCGGCCTGGCGCTTGAGGAAGTAGTAGTGGCTCTCGTATCGTTGCTCGGCCATGAAGGAGCTCGAGCTGTAAACCATGACAAGGCCCAGGAATAGCAGGGCCAGCGTGGCGGCCAGAAGCGGGGGGTCCATGCGCCGGTCCTGTGTCATCTTCATCAGAGGGCCCTCACCAGCGCCGCGAACTGCTCACCCCGCTCGGCGTAGCTCCGGAACATATCGAAGCTCGAACAGGCGGGAGCCAGCAGGACCACATCCCCCGGCTCGGCCGCCTCGTGCGACCGGGCGACGGCGTCTGCGAGTCCGTCGGCCATGAGGCAGGGGGTAACGCCGCCCAGAGCCTTCCGAAGCCTCTGCGCGGCCTCCCCGATCAGCACCACCGCCTTGACGTTTCTGCTCACCGCTTCGCGAAGCGGCTCGAAGCTGCAGGCCTTGTCCTTCCCCCCGGCAATGAGAATGACCGGGCGCATGAAACTCTCTACGGAGCGCACCGCGGCGCCGGGGTTCGTGGCCTTCGAATCATCGAAGTAGGAAACCCCGTCCACTTCCCGAACAGGCTGAAGGCGGTGGGGGAGACCCGGGAATGTCGCCAGCGCTTTCGCGGCGGCTTCTCGGGATACGCCCCAGGCCCGCGCCGTAAGGAGAGCGGCCATCGCGTTCTCGATATTGTGAACGCCGCTTATGCGGAGCGTCCGCACGTCATAAGTCTCCTCCTCCCCGTCTAGGCGAAGGATCAGATATCCGTTCCTGCTGAAAGCCCCCTCAACGAGCGATCGGGTCAGGCTGAATTCCAGTCTTCGCGAGCGCGCACGCCGAGAGCGCTCGGCCACCTCGGGATCGTCGGCGTTCAGGATCAGAATGTCGGTGCTCTCCTGTCTGGCGTGGATCCCGGTCTTTGCCGTGGCGTACTCCTCGAAACTCTGGTGTCTGTCCAGGTGATCCTCGCAAAGGTTCAGGAAAACGCCGATACGCGGACGGAAAGCGTCTACATGCTCGAGCTGGAAGCTCGAGATTTCCGCGACCGCGACTTCTTCATTCTGCTCTCCCGCGGCGCATTGAAGCAGGGGTGTTCCAAGATTCCCTCCTACGAAAGCATTCCTTCCGTCGGCCGCCAGCATCGCCCCGATAAGCGAGGTCGTTGTCGATTTTCCGTTTGAGCCGGTAACAGCGATGAGGGGAATACGCAGGAACCGGAAGGCCAGCTCAATCTCGCTCCATACCGGTACGCCGGCTTTCACGGCGGCCCTGAGCAGAGGCGCTTCCTGCGGAACGCCCGGACTGGGGACGATTAGATCGAAACTCCGAAGATCA
>CBDUXZ010000055.1:0-8798 GCA_965371325.1 uncultured bacterium
GGCGCGGGGCGGGTGCACGTACGCCAGGCTGTCGAGGCGAGCCTGCGGCGCCTCGAGACGGATTATGTGGATCTCTACCAGATTCACTGCTGGGACCGGAGAACGCCGATTGAAGAGACCCTCTCCGTCTTCACGGACCTCATCCGTGAGGGGAAGGTGCGGCATATCGGTTGTTCGAATTTTGCGGCCTGGCATATCGAGAAATCGGCTCGGGTAAGCGAGCGGGAGCATCTCGCGCCGTTCGTTTGCCTTCAGCCGCAGTACAGCCTGGTCATGCGCGACATCGAACGCGAGATTGTTCCTGTCTGCCGGGAGGAGGGACTGGGTGTTATCCCCTGGAGCCCGCTCGGATCCGGCTTTCTCAGCGGGAAGTTCGACCGGTCTCAAAAGCCCCTCGACGGAACGCGTCTGGCGGCCTGGGAAGACACGGCCAGGCGTCACATGACCGAGAAGAATTTCGGGCTGCTGGATCTGCTCCGTGAGAACGGGGAGGCGCGGGGAAAGCCCGTGGCGGCGGTGGCGCTGAGATGGCTGATCCAGGCGCCGGGGGTGACGGCGCCCATTATCGGAGTGCGCACGCTGGAGCAACTCGAGCAGAATCTCCGCTCCACGGACTGGGCGCTGACGGGTGACGAGTGGGAGCGGATCGACGAGGCAAGCCGGGTTCCCGAGGGATACCCCTACCAGTTCATCCGCACCTTCAACGATTAAACTTTTGGGGTCAGACCCCGGAAGTATAGGGGGAGGTTGTTTTGGCGGGGAAGGGGAGAGGGACTGGTATAGACCTCGAAGCGCTCGACAAGCGGTGGCACGTGAGGATGACGACCATCGGGCGACGGAGCGGTAAGCCCCGGCGGGTGACCATCTGGTTCGCCTGCGAGGGCGGCAAGATCTATCTCGCCGGGGGGAAGAAGGTTCCTCACTGGAGCAAGAACATCCGCAAGAACCCGGACCTTGAGCTGGAAATCGGCGGCGTGCGCTTCAAAGGGAAAGGCCGCGTCCTTGTGGGCGCGAAGCACACGGCGCATGTCCGTGAGCTCATGTTCATGAAGTATTTTCTCGCTAGAGTTTACGGCATTTTCGGCGGTTACAAGCACAGCGTGCCCGTTGAGATTGTCCCGATTATCTGATAATCCCCCCGTCCCGTCGACGGAGCCAAAAATGGATCCTCTTAACATCGCGACCTCCTACGCCGCGAGTGCCGCCCGGCTGGCATTCGGAATGAAGGCGTCCCCTCCGGCGAAGTACCCGAAGAAACCGCTGGAGCTTTACGAGTTCGAGGCCTGCCCCTTCTGCCGGAAGGTGCGCGAGGCGCTCACCGATCTCGATCTGGAGGCGAAAATATATCCCTGCCCGAGCGGTGGAAAGGTCTTTCGTCCGAAAGTTACGAAGATGGGAGGAAGGGCCTCTTTTCCATACCTGGTCGATTCCAACACCGGCGAGGCGCTGTATGAATCAGATGACATAATCCGGTATTTGTACGGCACCTACGGAAAGAGATCGCCGCATCCGCTTCTCAGGATGGGGCCGATCACTCTGTTGACCTCACAACTGGCCTCCCTCGCCAGGCCCCTGTCCGGACGGTTCACCAGGAAATCACGGAGGCCGCAAAAGCCGCTGGAGCTCTACAGCTTCGAGGCAAGCCCCTATTGTCGGATCGCGCGCGAGACTCTCTGCGAGCTGGAAATCCCCTACCTCTTACATAACGTCGGAAAGGGAAGCCCCCGGCGGGACGCTTTCGTTGAGCGCTCCGGGAAGATGATGGTTCCTTATCTCGTCGATCCGAACAACGGGAAGGAAATGTTCGAGTCGGCGGCTATCAGGTCATATCTCCTGGAAACCTACGCTGCTTCATGAAACGGAGGCGTGAAGCCCCTGCCCGTCAGACGGGTGATCCTTTTCACTCACCGGGCAGAAGAACTACCTGCGCAACCTTTCTCATGCCCCCTCATCCTCGGAAAAGACCAGGCGGATAGGAACCGGCGCTCCGGTCTGCCGCTCAAAGGCGCTGCGCGCTCGGATGATGAAGGCGCTGACGTCAACGCCCATGCAGCGGCTCGGGGCGTCATTAAGATGCGCGATGCCCCGTCGGGCCAGCGCCTGTGCGGCGCCCTCGAACCCCTCGAGACGCTTCAGGTTCGCCGCGGCAATCTGGATCAATCCGCGGAAGAACTCTCCCTCGGGCGTCTCCCGGCCAAAGGCGTGCCAGAAGGCCTCGAAGATCTCGTGGCACTCCCAGAAGTAACCGTAGTTGTAGAGATCGACGCCGTAGAGGTAAGCCTCTGAGGAACGCCAACCGCCGGGACTGAAAGCCACCTGCGCGGGCGCGGGCTTTTCATACGAATGCCCCTCGGGATCCCGCCGCGGATGAAGCGACTTGCCTGGAAAGTAGCGGTAGCGCGGAAGCGGCGTGGCCGAATACCTTATGATCCTGCCTCCTTACCTTGCGCGATCGATGCCTGGAAGTCTAACATTCAGCCTGAAGTGATTTAAGAGAAGCACGCCAGGATGTTCTTCCGACCGGAGTAACTCCAGAATGAAACCAGCACAAGCTCCGACAGGGAAGGCTTCCGCGCAAGGAAACTCCCCGGGTGGGGCACAGAAGCGTTTCTCTCTGGCCATCGCGTGTCTGTCACTCACCGCCGCCGTTATCTCCCGTATCGTTCTTCCGGACAAACCGAATGTATGGGGCGTCATAGACGATTTGTCTCTTTCCGCGATGGCGGCCGCCTTTCTGGGGCTTAGCTCGCTTCTGAGGAAGCCCCTGGGGGGTGTGCTCGGGTTGCTGGGTATTGCGTTCCTTTTTCTGCTCGGGTTCGTCAACGGATGGTATTTTGAGTTTTACCGCGGATTCATCGGGCCGACTTCCTGGGAGTTGCTTTTCGATCTCGGCGAGCTGGGAACCAACACGGAGGCGTTGTACTCACCCCTGAGTTTGGGCCTGGGCACCCTCGCGTTTGCGCTGTTTGGCTACGCGTTTATCGCCTCCGCGTGGCCGGATTGGATGGCAAAGCTGAAGTTGGTCGCCCTCGCGGTAACGGCTGTGGTTGCGCTGCAAATCATCCACGGCTTCCTCCCATCCCGGCAATTCCATCACACGACCGAGAGTTTCCTGCCGAGCCTCATCCGGGAAGCCATAGCAGGGCGGGGAGATAACAGTCCCTCCGGCCAACTCGTCCGGAAGGGCGCAACCGCAATCGAGAATTTGATGCCGGCGCGGAATGGCTGGCACAAGGTCGACGCGAACTACCCTCTCTTTCTCATGCCCGGTCCAAGGCCGGAGGGGCCGGAGAATCGTCTGAACGTGATTATGGTCGTGATGGAAGGCGTTCGGGCTTCAGAGATGGGGATCTATGGTAACGCCCGATCGGCCACTCCCGAGCTGGACCGGATCGCAAAACAGGGACTCTTGGCGCGGCAATACTACAGCAACTCCACGCAGACGGTCAGGGCCGAAGTCAATCTTCTATGCGGCGTCTTTGATCGTCTGGGAGGGGCGCCGTTCTCCACGGGTGAAAAACCTTTTGACGCTATCTGCTTGCCGAACATCCTGAGGCGCCTCGGGTACGCGACATACTGGTTCCACGGCTATCGCCAATCCTTCTTCTCTCGCGACAAGTTCTTCCCGCGCCTCGGATTCGATCACATGCACGATATCAAATCATTCGGCGAACTGCCCCGTCCTCGAGAAGTCCTTGGGTGGGGTATCCGTGACCCCATCGTCCTGGACAAGGCGCTTTCCGTTCTGGAGAATGAAAGCCGCCCATTTTTTGCCGAGATAATGACTCTGTCGAACCATTTTCCGTTTATCTGGCGATGGGGAATCCCGTTTCCACCGACTCTCAGCGGAAATAACAAGGGGCTTTTCTACAACTATCGTCGCGGAATTTATTACACGGATCACTCCGTCGGGCTGTTCTGGCGACAATTCAAGCAGAGCAAGCTGGCGGAGAATACGATCGTTATATTTGTCGGTGATCACGGAATCTGGACTTTCGACCCGGGAAGGAAAGAGCAACTTGGTGATTTCAACCGGCACGAACAGTATTTCCGGGTACCGTTCATCGCGGTAGGCCCGGGTATCCAGCCCGAAACGATCGAGATTCCGCTTAGCCATGTGGATGTCCAACCGACGGTGCTTTCCTGGCTGGGTATCTACGAGCCAACGGCTACCATCGGCCGGGCATTTGCGGGACCGGAGCGAAACCTTGCGCCGAGGGGGGTTTTCACCCTTATCGAAAGGGGCTATGGCTACCGGAGAGGGGACACGTATTGCGTGCCAACCGGAAGGACGTGTTTCAAGGGGATGTTTCCCCTTTGCGCCAAGGGACAGAAACCTGGTTTCGGTCGCTCCTGCGTGAGCACCAAAGCGGATCCGCTGTTCGAGATCCTGAACGAAGAAAATGCCAGGGTCCTCCCGGCCTACGATCTGACAGAACCTGATCAACTCCTGGACTACACGCAGAGAGTGCTGGAGGACGCGGACTTCGTCCCTTCAAACCATGAAGAGCAGCGCCACGATCCGGCGCGCAGGGTTCAATGACTGACAAACCGTTGGTTTCCAATTGAAAAGCGAGCACGCCGGAAGCGGCAGGAGCATCGGGAAAGAAGAGAAGACAAACTTGCCCCAACCCCGCACTGTCGCCCCCAACGGCTCCGAAGAACAGACCGTGTATATCGTGCTTCCTGCGCTTGATGAGGAGGCGCGGATCGGAACCCTTCTTGACCGGATCGAAGAGGTCATGTCCGGCGCCTCCCTCGTTTATCGGATAATCCTGGTCGACGATGGCAGCGCCGACGCCACCGCGACGATCGCGGATGAACGATCTTCACGGATTCCCGTCTCCGTGATCCGGCATCCCGCAAACCTCGGGCTCGGAGCGGCTATCCGCGACGGATTATTCGAAGCGATCAGTCATGCGCGGGAGCAAGATGTGATCGTGACGATGGATGCCGACGATACGCAGCCGCCTGATCGAATCCCCGGGATGTTGGAGATGATTCACAACGGTCACGACGTGGTAATTGCGTCCCGCTACCGGCCGGGCTCCCGCACCGTCGGAGTTCCCCCCGGCCGACGGGTATTGAGCTACATCGCGTCTCTGCTCTTCCGGATCTTCTTTCCCACGGCGGGTGTGCGGGACTATACATGCGGTTTCCGCGCCTATCGTCCTGAAGCGCTGCGGTCGGCCATCGCGAATTATGGGGAAGGGTTTCTCAACCAGGACGGATTTCAATGTATGGTGGATACGCTGTTGAAGCTACGTAGGATGAATGTGGTGTTCGGGGAGGTCCCCTTCATTCTTCGCTATGACTTGAAGGAGGGTGGAACGAAGATGAACGTTGTAAAAACGGTGCGAAAGACCCTTCTTCTGATGCTCCGAGCCGGGCTCTCACGGTGATGGCGGCGGGCCTCACGCGTGAATGAGAACGAGACCCTCCTCCGCCCGGATCTCCCCGTGCAATTGACCCGTCATCCCTTTAGAAACGCGACCGTCTCCTTGATGAACGCGTCCTGGCGCTCGATGGGCGCCATGTGGCCGCAGTTCTCGATCGTCACGAGCCTGGAGCCCGGGATCATGCTCGCGTAGGCTTTCCCGTGGGCCGGCGGAATGAGACCGTCCTTGTCTCCCCAAACAATCAGCGTGGGGCATTTAATGCGGTGCAGCCGCCGGGGAAGCTTGGGATTGTGAAAGTAGGGGCTCCACGCGACGCGCGCCGTGGCCTCGGCCGCCTTCATGGCGAGAAGAAGCATTTCCTCCGGCATTTCCTCGGGGTGCATGACGAGGGTCTGGGCCATCGGACCGTCTGGATCGGCGAAGAGCATCTTCCGGAGAATTTCCGGCTCCCGCGCGTTCTCCCACAACCCGCCGACAGGGGCTCCCTTCACGTAAAGACCCGCCGCGTCCAGAAGGATGAGATTCGCGACCCGATCCGGATACCAGGTGGCAAATTCCGCTCCGATCCAACCGCCGTAGGACAACCCCACGATATTGACGCTCTCCAGGCCCATCGCGTCTAGAAAATCGAGGTAATGGAGGACCATGTCGTCCATGCCATCGATTTTGTCGAGGCCCTCTGACGTGTCGAAGCCCGGGTGCGCCGGCGCAAAAACCTCGAAGTGCTGCGAGAGTTCCTCATGGAAGGGCATCCACATGGTCTCGCCGCCCGCGCTGTGAAGGTACAGAAGCGGCTCGCCCGACCCGCCCCGGAGGAGTTTGGTCTTGGAACCGCCGATTTCAACCTGCGTATCCGTGAATGACATAGGATCTCCCGCTGCTAGAGCTTCCCTTCGAACTCCTTCCGGATGGCGGGCATGACTTCCTTCGCAAAAAGTTCCATGTTCCGCCTGGTAAGGTCGCCGGGGAGGGTGGCGATCTGGAATAGACCTAGGAAGTTCCCGGCGCCGATATCCTTCAGGTGATGGATCAGCTTGTCCCGAACAGTCTGCGGACTTCCCACGATCGCGAAGTCACCGTCCTCTATCTCCTTCCAGCTGTCGCAGGTGATCATGAAGTCGCCCTTCTTGACGGCTTCGAAAATCTTCATCGCCGACTTGGGCGACGTGTATCCCGGCGGGGCCATGAGCAGTCCCGGCAGCAATTTCTTGATGAAGTACCAGAGATGAGGCTCGAACTCCGCGCGCGCTTTTTCGTCGGTGTCGGAGATGTAAATAGGCGCAAGGAAACCCATCTGGTCAGGTTTGGCAGTGTAGCCTTCCTACTCGCAGCACTCTCTGAAGTACTCGAAGTTCTTCTTGAAGACCTCCATTCGGAAGTAGGGAATCCCCATATAGGCGTAACGCTTCCTGGCGACGTACTGCATCGTCTCGAGAGAGCCTGCGCCTGGAATCCATATCGGCGGATGGGGTTTCTGGAGCGGCTTGGGCCAGATGTTCAGGTATCGAAGTTTCGTGAACTTGCCGTTGAACTCCGTCGGTCCGGGTTCTGTCCAGGCCTGGATGATCAGGTCGTGAGCCTCGTAGAACATCTCCCGCGCGTAGGTGGGGTTCGTCATGAAGGAGAAGTACTCGGGCCCGCCGCCTATCACCATACCGCAGATAAGTCGTCCTCCCGAGACGACGTCGATCATCGCCCACTCCTCGGCGACGCGGGTCACCGGGTTGTAGAGGGGCAGCGCATTTCCCACGACGGCGATCTTCACCCGCTTGGTCCGGCGCGCCAGCATGGCAGCCATGATGTTGGGCGAGGGCATGTTTCCGTAGGCGTTCTGGTGGTGCTCGTTCACGCAGACGCCGTCAAATCCGAGCTCCTCCGCATACTCGAGCTCGTCGAGGTAGCGGTTGTACAGCGTGTGTCCTTTCTCCGGGTCATAGAAGGTATTGGGCGCCCAGACCCATGCCGAGTTGTACTTCTTCTCGAAGTCATCGGGAAGGTGGGGCCAGGGCATCAGGTGGAACGCGAAAAACTCCATGATCACTCCTTGATGGAAGAGCTGGCGGACCACGCCTCATCCGGGAGGAGCGCGGGAACCGGCGGGGCAATCTTGCTGCGACGAGTATAGGGAAGGGCCGCGAAGAGGGTCAAGGAGCGGACGTTACAACAAAGGGCGCTCCGTCGGGTTTGACCTGCGAAAAAGGTTCTGATACCGAAGTTGCGCTCGGGCACCCGTATGCCTTATTCATTTCCTGGGAAATGCGCTATCGGGCGCCCGGCGAACTCTCGCGATGTGTCGACCGAAAGGGGCGAGGATCAGGCCATGTCAGAACAAAAACTTCCCGAGGGCCCTCTTGCGGGTGTCCGAATTATTGATTTTACTCGTTTTCAGGCGGGTCCTGCCGGATCGATGCATCTCGCGGATCTCGGCGCCGAGGTCATCAAGATCGAGAATACCCGTACCGGTGATCTGGGACGCTACTATCCGACACCCAACTGCCCGGCGTCCGCTTACTTTCAAGCCCTGAATCGCAGCAAGCGTTCCGTGGCGATCGACTATCAACGCCCGGAGGGAAAGGAGGTTATCCTTCGCCTGGCTCGGACCTGTGATATCGCGATGGAGAACTTCCGGCCGGGCATCATGGAGTCGGTCGGCCTGGGCTACGAGGATCTCAAAGAGGCGAACCCTGCCATCATCTACCTTCATGTAAGTGGTTTCGGAAGGAGCGGTCCGAATGCCGGCCGCCCCTGTTTAGATCTCGTGGCTCAGGCGATGAGCGGCCTCATGTCGGTTACCGGGGAGGCCAACGGCTCCGCCCTTCCGGCGGGCGCCACGGTAGCCGATCAGGCAACCGCGCTCTACGGCACGATCGGTATACTCTCCGCGCTCGTCCACCGGATGAAGACGGGAGAGGGGCAGGAACTCGACGTGTCGATGCTGGGAGCCACCATGGCGCTTCAGACCTGGGAAATGACGACCTACCTGATGGGGGGCAAGGTCCCTTCCCGCGTTGGTCCCGGTAGAAATCTGGAAGGAGACGTGTGGCGGCGCTTCGACACGGCGGACGGTGCTCTGGTAATTGCCGGTGTATTCAATATGACCGCGGACGGCGAGACGCGATGGGACGCCCTCTGCCGTGTGCTCGGTCTGGACGATCTCGTAGGGAACGCGACGTATGACAGCCCGATGACGCGGGCGGGGCGCGAAGAGGAGTTCATACCCCGGATGGAAGTTGCTTTCGGTAAGCGCACCACGAAGGAATGGCTCGATCTTCTTGAAGTGGCCGATCTGATTGCCGGGCCGGTCTACGACTACGCGCAGGCCTTAAACAATCCGCAGGTCGAGGAGAACGGGCTTGTACAGGAGTTCGATCACCCCGAGGCAGGGCGTCTCCGCGCAGT
>CBDUXZ010000056.1:0-8757 GCA_965371325.1 uncultured bacterium
GTCGGTGTATTTCGTGCTCGCGCAGTACTCGAGCGAAACGAACCCTCCCAGACCATTCTCGATGCGAACCAGGAGATCGGGCTTGCCGGCTCGGGTGAAATCGTTGGCGGGATCGCTGTTCGAGTAGTAGACGCGCCAGGGCGTTTTTGAATTGACCGAGGCGACCCGGTCAAGGAGATGATCTCCGTCCATGTCCAGAAGATCGGCTACGGTGACCTGGCTTTCCACGTCAATGACCGTGGGATGGCCGGCCGCGGCGGAAGGGTTGTTCCATGTCCATGCACTCGACGAGAATTCCATACCCGTATTGGGCCAGACGGTGAACGTGCCGGCCTGCTTGTTCGACGTGACCCGATCAACCAGCCCGTCGCCGTTCATGTCCAGAACCGCCACGCGAAGGTTGCCCGAAGCGTCCGCGTCACGAATCTTGGTGCCGTCTCCCTCCGACACCCCATGGGAGGGGTTCGGCCACGCGTAGCCCCCGGGGGTAAACCCCGTGCCGGTCCCGAAGTGCACGGTCCATGCCACGGCGTTGTGGTCCGTGGCAAGAATCCGATCGGGAAGGCCGTCGCCATTGATGTCGAAGACATCCGCCTTCGTCCCGCCGGAATCCCAAATGAGCGCTCCGCTCACCTCGGCCGGAACGGGCCAGAGCAGGGGCGCGGAAGAGAAACCGGAGCCTTCATTGAGATAGACGATCCAGCTCGTGGCGTCGTTTGTCTCTACGCGATCGGGAAGGCCGTCGCCGTTCATGTCGAGAATATCGGCGTAAACCGAGAATCCCTGGCTCCAGACATCCGCTTTACGAATCTTCGCCAAGGCCGTGGCGTCGGGCCAATCAACGCCGGCGTCGAAAGCGGCGCCCGTGTTTCTGAAGAAGCGGAGGTTGAGCTTGTCACCATTCAATCCCCCCGTTACCCGGTCGAGCTTTCCGTCGCCATCGAGGTCGAGAAGATCAGCGAGCACATCGCCACTACCGGAAAGACGGCGGATCGATCTGTTCTGCTGGGCATCCCCGGCTGAGGGGTTCGCCCACGGGAGCGGCGTATTGGCGAAGCCCTGCCCATCTCCGCTGTTGGGGTAGACCAGCCACTGCAGATCGTTCTGTTTGTCGCGTGTCACCCGGTCCGGAAGTCCGTCGCCGGTAAGATCCAGGACGGCGTAATCGGCGTTACCGATAACGGTTGCCGGCCGAAGAGGGACGTAGTTGTCAGCTGCCGAGGGATTTATCCATGTTGAATCGGGATTGAATGCGGTAGCGAAGGTTTGATAGACGAAGCGCTGCGGCGGCGCCGGCGTCAGCCCGTCACGACCGACGAGCTGCACGCTCTCGAGCAGTGAGCGGCCCGACTGGGCGGTGATGTAATTGAGATCATACCGGCGCACGAGGCGCCCGGAGAGCGTCACGCGTATTTCGGCGAGTCGATGGCCGGCCTTCTGCTCGAAGCCCGCCTGGTAAGAGACGAAGGGGTCAGGCCGCGGAGCGCTCTCGAGGATGAAATCAACCGCGCGCTCCGCCATCGACACCTCACCGGGATGGGTCGTGTAACTCACATGGGCGAGATAGGCCGTGCCCGGATCGGCCGTTTTGTCGTACTCATAGCTAATCCCGTTGCCGAGCGTGTCGGTCTCGGTGTGCAGGAGCCATGCGAAAATTTGCCCGGGTTCCCTCTCGATTCTGGTGTCGGGCGTGTCGCCGAACAGAAGCACCCGCCCGTCGCTTCGCGCTACCTCCCAGTACTCATCGCCCGCTCCGCGATTGAAGCGCGTGATGCGGGCGTAGCTCTCGATCTCCGTCGCATAGTTCTGCGCCGAAAGCTCGACCAGCCGATCGTCGCCCAGGACGAAGTCGTCGTGCCCGGATGCATCGAAGTCATCGTTGTAACCCGGCACGCCGAACTTCGTGCTCCGCGCAATGGCCGGGACCCCGAGGCTCCATCCGACGCCGACCCAGCCGTTTCCTCTACTAGAGCGGTAGCCGAGCGCAAGGTTGGGCTGCATGCCGGCGGTTCCGGGGGGAATCTGAACGGGGATCCCGAAGGAGGCGGATCCCGTGAAGAGATCCGCCTTGAAGGATTCAAGGCCGGCGCTGAGCACGCCGGAAGGCGACGATGCGCGGCCGCTTGAAAAGGTGTCGCCCAGTGACTGTGCATCAACCGTTGCCCGCGCGGCCCCGAGCGAATGTCCGAGTGAAAACCAGAAGCAGAGAGCGACAATGACAAGTCGACGTAACATGGCGCCTCCCGAAAATAGAGCCAGGTCATCACGGGGGAGCGCGGCCGGGCGGAATGAAGCGTGCGCACCTGGCACGACCGGGATGGGGGCTGCGCGACATGCGCGCAGGGCCAGGTCGGGACGGGATGCTCACCTGGAAGAGGGATTGGGCAGGTTCCTTCGACGGGCAGACTCGATGCACGCGCCGTCTTCCGAAGAAGGGGACGCTCCCCCTTATCGCCAGTTCATGGGATTGCGCGATAAGGGTCCTGTTAAAGGGGAGCGTCCCCTTTTCGGAAAGCAAGAACCGTGCCCGCACCCACGCCGGCGCGGAAGGCTTCGGGTTATCCATGCGATCGATCAGGAAGAGGTCATCCAGCGTATGTTTTTCGGAGGAGCGAGAGGGATGCATGACAGGCGCACCGCGAGCGGGATCTCAAGAAGGGGCGAGAAAGAAGACCGGGCGTCAACGGGAGGGGACGGGAGGGCCGTCAGGAGAGTCCGACGGTTGCTGGAGGAACGGGGGCTTGCCTAGTCACACTCCCACCCATCCCGGCTGCGCTCATAGCCACAGGAGACGTAGCTGGCCGATTCGAAGCTTACCGCAAAGCCCCCCTGCTCCCGCTTCGTATAGACGTACCCCTGCCGCCCGTTCCATCCCTCGGGCACATCTGTCATCGGCGTCTCGGAGAAGTAATTGGGAACAAGGTCATCGAGGCTGTCCGGAAGGCGCCTGTTCTCACGCTGATAGTGCTTGATCGCGTAGACGACGCCGCGTCCGCGCTGGAGCGACCGGTCCACTTCCGCATCGCTTTTGATGGTTCCGGTGGAAAGGCTCACGAGCAGAAAAGTGAGGGAGGCCCCCAGATAGGCGATGCGGCGATCCTGCAGGGTCCAGGCCTCGTCCTTCCGGATAATCGCGTGGCGCACGCACAGATAGAGGATCACCGGTGAGGCCAGCCACAACAGCGAGAGCAGAAGCCCGCCCGCCGTCGGGAGGTGATGGCGCGTGATATTCCAGAAGAACATGCACGGGACCACGATGAGAACGGCGAAGAGCCCGATTTCGGGGAGGTGGCTGCGCAGCCTGCCGCTTCGCGAGAGCACGAGCAACAAACCTATGACGAAAAGCAGCCCGAAGATTGTGCTCGCGTGCCAGAGGGCAAGTACCGTACCGACGGACGCGATGAACAGCGAGCCCAGGATCTCGACCCAGTCCAGGTTGTGGAGGTAGTAAGAGAGCCCACCTTCGTGGCGGGTGATGTTGAAGGCGATCGTGCCGCCGAACAACGTGAGCAGAATCCCGATCCACCAGCGCGCTTCTGCTTTCCTCATCGCAAACCTTCCATCGGTGTTAAAACCCGCGCTAACGCAGCACAGAGAGTTTATCCGATGCGGCGGATGATCGAAAGCTTGCCAAAAAAGGGGACGCCCCCTTTATCGCCAGGCCGCTGGGTTGCTCGATAAGGGTACTGATAAAGGGGAGCGTCCCCTTTTTACCGGTCAGCGGCTTTCCTTGCTGCGGAGGACGCCCGGCGCGCCCGTGCCGTCGCGGGCGATCCGAAAACCCCCAAGGCCCTCGTGCTCCTCCAGTGTGGTCAGCCGCGCAAGCATCTCGTCGCGCATCTCGAAGGGACTGACCGGATGGATGTAGATGTCGGTCCCCCCTTCGAAACCGGAAGGAATGTTCACGCGCCGGTGAATGAGAACGCGCCACGGAATGCGCGCGTCGCAGTCCCGCGGGGCGTAGATCCACTCTTCGTTGCAGGCGAGCGCACTTCCCTGGGCCCGGTGGGCCGCGTGAACGAGATCCGACATCCCGCGCATCTCTTCGGACGAGAGCTCCCAGGGACGCAGACGGGCGCTCTTCGAATAGATTCCGAGGGTGGGATGACGATGTCCGACGTCTACGAGGAGGATGGCGTGTTCGTTCTCTGCAAGGATGAGCTTGTGCGCCGAGGCCTGGCCTATCACCGCATCGTTATAAATGTCGGGGCGGACCATCGCCAGCGCCGCCTCCCGCTCCAGCAACATCCCCCAGCCGTCGAATCCCACGAGCTGCTTGTGAAGGTGATCGAAAGATGCGCCGGCGGCGTGAAGCCAGTTCTGAAAGGCCACCACGTACCGGACGTGGGGGTTCTGCGCGTGGAGGTCTTCGATCGCCCGGGCGGTGAAGCGCGTGTAGGCCGCGTGTTCCGCCTGCGACAGATCGCCGGAGCCGATCGGTGTTGCGCTCTCTTGGCCCCCCTCGGGATGGTGCCGTCGGGCGATGATCAGGTCGTGGCTCCCGCCGAAAAGCGCCTCGGTGAGCTCCATCCGCTCTCGCACCGCGAGCTGCGCTATCTCCTGTTTCGAACGGCCGGCCATCTCGAGTTTGGCGGCGATAAGGGCGCGCACGTGATCCAGCCCCGCCTCTTCGGAGAGATAGGCGTCCATGCGCCGCGCATCGTTTACCGAGATCCTGAAGCCGTGGTTCGCAACCCAGTAGTGGTAGGGAACGACCTCGAAGAGGTTGGCCACGCGGCGAAAGGCCGCCGTGCTCTCATGGAGGGCCGATGCGAGATGACCGGGCTCGGCGCGAAACTCCCCCCCTACGGGAACAAGGCGCTCCTTCTCCGGGGGTGTGCGCAGGGTGTTGGCCTCGCAAAAATCGCAGGTGTCCTCCAGGGGGCGGCGCGCGACGGATTGCTCGGCCCGGGCCGGCGCGTTTGTATTCGGACGGGCGGCGCGGCCCGGAATGAACCACGACGCCACGCCGCTCAGCGGATTCGTCATCCGCACGGTTCCGTCCTTCAGCACGCGGATAAATTCTTTCGATTTCGTTTCCATCGCCATCTCTTACCTTAGGATACGCCGCACGCCCGGTCTATCACCCCCACCCGGCCGATCGGCCCCCTGCTACCCAATCAGAACGATATGGAGGGCCATCACGTTTGTCATTGTCGGGCCGGTGATGAGGAGCCCGCCGGCCTGCTCGAAAAAGGAGTAGCTGTCGTTCTGGTCGAGATACGTGCGCGGATCGAGGTTCATCCGGCGCGCGCGCGCGGCCGTCTCACCCGTCACAATCGCCCCGGCCGCATCCGTGGGACCGTCCGTTCCGTCGGTCCCCGCGAAAAGGCCGACCACGTTCGTGAGCCCCTCGATTTGCATCGCGAACGCCAGCGCGCACTCGGTGTTCCGCCCCCCCCTCCCCGCTCCCCGAACCGTCACCGTCGTCTCTCCGCCCCAGACGAGGCAGACGGGCGGCGCGTTGGAGGGCCGGTCTGCCCGCACTTCCCCGGCCTTCCGCGCATGTCCCGCGGCGGCTTCCCGCGCCTCTCCCTCGAGGGTGCCGGAGACGACGCGCGCGTCATACCCGCGTTCCGCGGCGGCGGCGCGCACGGCCTCCAGCGCGTCGCTGTTGTTTGCGACGATGACATGATGCACGCCGGCGAGCTCGGGCGCACCCGGCTTGAGCGTCTCCGGATGCTTGCCGGACTCTCCCTCTCTCAGGTAGTCGCGCGGCCCCGAAGGGAGCTTCTTGTCCGGATCGTACCGCTCCAGAACGGAGAGGGCGTCACTGAAGGTCGTGGAATCCGGCGCGGTGGGACCCGAAGCAATGACGTCAAGCGGATCACCCACGACATCGGAAACGATGAGGCACAGCGTGCGGGCGGGGGCGGCGGCCCGGGCAAGGCGCCCGCCCTTGATGCGCGAGAGATGCTTGCGCACCGTGTTGAGTTCGCCGATCGTGGCGCCCGCCCGCAAGAGGTGACCCGTCACCGCGCGCTTCTCTTCGAGCGTAATCTGCTCGACGGGAAGCGAGAGGAGGGCCGAGGCGCCGCCGGAGAGGAGGACGACGGCGAGATCGCCCCCTCCGGCCTCCTCTGCCATGCCCAGAACGGCGGCCGCGGCGGCAGCGCCACGGGCATCGGGCACGGGGTGCCCGGCCTCCCGCACGTCGATCTTTCCCGCGGCCACGCGGTGCCCGTCTTTCACGACAACGAGGCCCTGATCGATCCGATCCGGGAGGATTGTCCCGAGCGCGGCAGCCATGGCCGCCGCCGCCTTCCCGCCTCCCAGGACAAGCGTGCGCCCTCCCCGCCCGAGTGCGTAGCGCTCGCCGTCGGTCTCCAGCGTATCACCATCCAGACGCAGGCTCCGCCGCAGGGCTTCCCCCGCATCGACGGCGCCAAGCCCGGCGTCGAGCAGCGCTCTTGCGTCGGCAACCAGTCCTTCGAAAGTCGAGAACGGCATCATCCTCTTTTGTCATTGGGGGCTGACCACAAACGTCCCAGGGGCCTTGGCCCTTCTGCATCCAATCGGGGGCGCGGCCCTTCCGCGCGCAGGTGGAGGTCCCCGCGCATCAGGCGCAAAACGGCGGCGCCGAGCACGGAAGGGCCGCAGGTCCGAATTCATGACTTATTGGTGCCTGACCCCAAACGTTGACTTATCAGATGTCCCCATAGGAAACAGCCGGGAGGCGCGCGATCACGCTCCCGGCCGATCGGGTCAGGGGCTTTCCTGGCTTACTTCCCCGGCTTCGGAAGCGGCACCGCGACGGGTTTTACGTGCTTGTCCACAATCTCGCGGGTCTTCGGCACGCCCAGCTGCTTGTAGAGAAACTCGAACTTCGCTTCGAGGTCCGCCGCGATCCTGTTTCGGATCTCCGCCGGGAGACTCCACATCTTCTTCTTGAAAGGACCGAAGGCCTTCTTGCGGGTCTTGTAGAGGAACTGTTCCTCGGTCTGTCCCTCCTTCTTCTCGCCGGCGCACGCGTCCTGGAGATAGGCGTATATCTCCTTCTTGAGATCCTCGGGAAAATGCCCCCCGTCGTAGGTCAAATTCTGGAACCCCGTGGCCAGATGCACCTCGCAGCAGCCGCCCTCCGGGAAATGATGGAACGCCTCGTCGGGCAGCGTGGAAGCGCCGTGCTGCACCGCCCCGGCGATGCCGTACTCTTCAACGCAGACCCTGGAAAGCCGCGCGAGCGTGTCGAAGTCGAGCTTCACCTCGGCAATCCGGCCGTCCGGGAGAGGGACGCCGCCGTGGCTGGTTCCGGTCTGGATGCTGACCTTGTCGATGCCGATCGTCTCCTTGCCGATGATCTCGAGATAGCCGTTCACGTATTCGCGAAGCTCTTCTTCGGTGCTGTTCTTCTTCCCGACCTCACCGATCTCGCCGCCGATGGCGACGGTGACGCCGTCGGGCTCAATCTCGCGCACCACGCGCGTCAGCTCGGCGCACACCTCGTAGTTATCGCGCTGCTGCTCCCGGACGTTCGGGCGGGAAAGATCGACGAGGGTGGAGGAATCGATATCGATATTGAGAAAACCTCCCGGGATCGCCTCGCGGATGAGATCGGCGATTACCCTGGTCTCCGTCGCCGGATCTTCCTTGAACTTCTTCATGTTCATCTGGAAGTGATCTCCCTGGATGAACACGGGGCCCTTCCACCCTTCCTTGATCGACGCGCCCAGCAACACCGCGGTATATTCCGCGGGCCGCTGGTGCGTGTATCCAATTTCGCTCTTGGCGATCTCGAAGATAAGGGCGCCCACATCGTTGCGCAGCGCGGTCCGCAGCGCCGCCCGCGCGGTGTCGTAGGCCAGCCCGCGAATGTTCATGGCCGGCACGGTGAACCCGCCACACACCTTCCGCCCCATCGCTTCGTAAAGGGGATAGATCGACGCGGACTCGATGCCGAGAGTTCTCGCAGCGGCCCGGATGACCCAGCGCGCGGTGTCGCGCACACCGTCTTCTTCCGCGAAAACCGCGTTCCAGACAAGCGCATCCACCCCGCTGCTCCTAAGTTTGCCGGCGTCCCCCACGCGAACCCCGTCGTCGGCACCCTCGACGACGCCTTCGAGGGCGGTCCAGATTTCGTCGACGTTCTGCCAAATCGTCATCTTTTATTCTCCATACGTGAGGAGTACTGGATGAATAGTTCCGGGAGCTTCAGCCCTCCGTCCCATCAGGTTCCACGATACGCGCCAGATCCTCGGCGTCGATCACCTCGTGCTCCATAAGCGCGGTTGCAATCGCTTCGAGATCTTTTCGGCGCTTCGTGAGAATGTCAAGCGCACGCACGCGCGCAGCGTCAATAAGCCTGGCCACCTCCGCGTCGACAACCCGCGCGGTCTCCGCGCCGTAGTTCGGCGTATGCTGCCACGGCCCCTCCAGAAACGACGGGCGCCGATCCCTTTCGTACACGACCGGGCCCAGCTTTTCGCTCATACCATACTCGGTGACCATCGCGCGGGCGATGTCGGTTGCGCGCTGCAGATCATCCATGGCGCCCGTGCTCACCTCGTCAAAGATAACTTCCTCCGCGCACCGCCCCCCGAGAAGAACCGCGAGCCGGTCAAGAAGCTCGGAGCGGGTCATGATGTAGCGATCCTCGGTGGGGAGCTGCTGTGTGAACCCGAGGGCACCGATGCTCCGGGGAATAATCGAGATCTTGTGCACGGGCTCCGCGTGCGGGCATGAGATGGCGACCAGCGCATGCCCCCCCTCGTGGTAGGCAACGATGCGCTTCTCCTTCGGGGAGAGCACGCGGCTCCG
>CBDUXZ010000057.1:0-8749 GCA_965371325.1 uncultured bacterium
AAGCGTAGAAACGATTTCACATTCGCTCGGGAACAGATTTCCCTGTGGGCCCGTTCTCCAAGACACGCTCTGTGCTCCGGATTGGTGAGGAATGATGTTATTCCTTAATTTGAAGGAAGTATCGCGGGCAGGGGCCCTGATGCTCTGCTTGGGTTCATTAATTAGCGCCCCGGCCACTGCTATTTTCATAGGCTTGATCGTTATCGCCGGGGCCCTTAGAATGCGGCGCACGCAACGCTCCCTCTGATTCCTTCCTCGTCCCAATCTCCCTGTCGCCACGCCTCGCCCGGGCCGCGAGGGGTCCATGCGCCCTTCAGCGCCGGGAATCTACGTGACCGCGCTCGTCGCCGGTATCGCGGCCGGCGATGCCTGGACCACACTTGCGGTGGCCGGTCTGTCCGGCGCCCCGGTTCTGCTTCTCTCGGCTATCTGGCTGCGGCGCCGGAAACGCGCCGCCGTGCTGCTTCTCGCCCTCGGCTGCGTGTTGGCGGGCGCGGCACTCCCGGCGCGCTGGACCCGACCGCCTCCGCCCTCCGATCTCGATCGGATTCTTTGCCTCGCCTGCAGCGAACCCCGGCGCGTCACACTCACCGGTTTGATCACCGGCCCTCTCCGTTCAGGCCCGTCAGGCACGCGGTTCATGCTCGCGGTCGCGGAGGTAGAGCGGAACGGGTGCCGGCGCGCGGCGCACGGCAACACTCTCGTCTATGTGGGGGAGGGAATGCCCGCACTTCGCGCGGGCGATCGGCTTCGGCTGCGGGCGAGGGTGCGCCCGCCCCGGCACTACCGCAACCCCGGCTCGCATGACAGTCCCCGTGCGCTCGCCCGGAAAGGGATACGCAGGGTAGCCTCGGTGGCGCGCGCCGATGAAATAGTGAGGCTTGGAAGCCGCACGGATTCAAGGACGATGATCGCGCGGGCGCGTCGCCGAACGGCGGCTGCGCTTCGCCGGGAGGCGCCCCGGGAGGCCCCCGTGCTCGAGGCGCTTCTGCTGGGCGATCGGAGCCGTATACCGCCTTCGATCCGCGACGCTTTTGCGCGTGCGGGGGCCGCGCACGTTCTGGCGGTTTCCGGGTTGCACATCGCGATGGTCGCGCTCATGACGGGCTCCCTCCTGATCGGCCTGCTCGGGCGCTCAGTCCGGCTTCTTTCAGACGGCACCGCGCGGCGCATCGGGATTGTCGGCGGAACGGTTGCCGCGTGGGTCTACGCGCTTTTCGCGGGAGGTGCGGAGCCCGCGCTGCGGGCGGCCCTCATGGGCACGGCCATCGCTGCTGCGGCCATCGCCGGACGGCGTGGGAACGGCTGGAACGGCCTGCTTCTGGCTGGGGCACTTCTGGTCCTTCTGGACCCCGCACGGGTGTTCGAGCCGGGTGTGCAACTGTCGTTCGCATCGGTCGCCGGTCTGCTCTGGTGCTGGGGTGGTGGCGCTCCCGGAACAAAGGCCGATGGCTCCGACCGGGGGCGTCCCGGTGATCGGTGGCCGCCGCTGCTGCTTTCCGCCGCGCGGCGTGTGGGCGCTCTCTTCCTGATCACGATCAGCGCCACGATGGCGACGCTTCCGATCCAGGCCTCGGTCTTCGGACGAGTCTCGTTGGTTGCGCCCCTCGGAAACCTTGTCGTGATCCCCCTCCTGGGGAGCGTCGCCGTCCCGTGCCTCCTGCTTTCAGGCGCCCTCCTCACACTCAGCGATCGCGTCGCGGGCCTGCTCATTCAGATTGCCGCCGCGGCGTCGCGAGGCTCCGTTGCCTGGGTGCGTTGGCTTTCGGAATGGGACGGGGCGGCTGTGGCGGTGCCGCCGCCGAGCACGATCGAAACGCTGAGCTGGTTTGCCTTGTTTCTGGCGCTACCGCCGCTCATCCGCAGGCGGCCGGCGGGCGTTCTCACGCGCCGTCGCGCAATCGGCCTGGCCGCCCTCGGCCTCATTGCGCTCGCGGGCGATGCGGTTCTCTGGACGTGGCGTTTGAAGCCGCCACCCTCACTGCGGATACGCGTTCTGGATGTAGGGCAGGGAGACGCGACGCTTCTCGAAACGCCGGAGGGGGACCGCATCCTTGTTGATGCAGGGCCGGCATTCTCCCTTCCTGGCGGTGGGCGTTTCGATGCGGGGGAGCGGATTGTCGCGCCGGCGCTTCGCGCCCTGCGGATACGCGCCCTGGACATCCTCGTTGTCTCTCACCCCGACGCCGATCACGCAGGCGGCGCGCCTGCAATCCTCGAGGGCTTCCGGGTCGGGGAAGTCTGGATCCCGGCCGGGGGGGAGGGGGCCGAGGGGCTCAGGCGGGTGATAACGACAGCCGGGCGGTTGGGAGTTCCCGTTGTCCCCCTCGCGCGGGGCGGTGCGGCGCGTGTGCGCGGCAACACGCGCATCGAGGTTCTGGGACCGCCACGTCCTTCCCGACAGCCGCCGGGGTCGGGGTGGAACGACCGATCGCTGGTTCTTCGTATCGTGACGCCGGAACTCCGTGTGTTGCTCCCCGGCGATATCGAGGCCGCGGGCGAGGCGGCGCTTCTGCGCGCAGGCCGCGATCTGCGGTCGGATATCCTGAAGGTGCCGCATCACGGCAGTGACACATCCTCGTCGCGCCCCTTCCTCGCCGCGGTCCGGCCCAGCCTGGCGCTTGTTTCGGCCGGATCGGGGAACCGCTTTGGCTTTCCAGCCGCCGCCACCCTCGCGCGCCTCACAGCGGCGGGGGCCCGGGTGCTGAGGACCGACCTTCATGGGGCCATCACGGTCCCCGGGGAGGGGGTCCGCCGAGACCCTGGACCCATTCCTGTCACCCGGCCCGGGATCGAGAATTCATTCAATGAGGAGGGGGAAAGAGCCGTAAAGGAAGGCGATCAGGTGTCTTGTTTTTCTGAGGGTTGAACCAGGTCGCCAATGATGTGTGGTTTTCACCCCGCAGGAGGTTGGCCATGAACGGGCCAGAGGGCCGTTCCACGGATGCGGCGGATCGGCAGGACGAGGGGCTCGAGAAGGTCTTCGGGAAGGGGGCAACAGCCCTCCTTGTGAGTGCCGACGAGCGGGCCGCGGAAGGGCTCTCACGCCTTTTGCGGGCCCTCGGCTGGGCGCCCATCCGGGCCGGGAGCGACGCGGAAGCGCTCCGGGCCGTCGAGAAATACCAGCCGACGGTGGTGATCGCCCGGGTCGAGAAGCGGGAGATGCCCCTCGCGGAACGCCTGCGGGCCCTCTACCCCCTGCTCCCCCTGATCGCCGTTCTCCCGAGCCCTTCGCTCGATCAGGCGGCCATGGTCTACGAGGCCGGCGCCTCGGTCTGCGTGCCGGAGCCAATCACGGAGTCCCTTCTTCAGGACGCGCTGCGGCGCGCGGATCGCCAGGTGAGGAAGGTCGTGCAGGAGCGGTCGGAGTCGCTTCGCCTTGTCAGTTCAGCCCGTGCCCTGAACGCCTCCCTGCTGTTCTCGGACATCTACCCGCTGACCCTCGACACGCTCATCAGCGAGACGAAGAGCAATGCCGCGGTCGGTATGTTCGCCGATCCGGAAAGAGGAGAGCTGGGGCTTCGGGCGGTGCGGGGCCTGACGAACGAAACCGCCGAACGCCTCGCACAATTGATCACGCCGATGCTGGGCGGGCGGCTCTCCACGACGACGCTCCCCGTGGATGACACGGCCGATCCGGATCTCTGGGTAGAGCTGAGCGATGTGCTCAAGGAGGAGATCGAAGTTCCGCCCAGGCTGCTCCTCGTTCCCATTCCGAGGGCCTCGCGGGGTCTCGAGGCAACCGGTCCCGGAAACGCCGGAGCGGTACTGCTCCTTCGGCACACTCCCCCGGTGCCCTTCACCCAGGATGTGCGCGAGCACGCAGCATTTCTGGCAATCCAGGCTGGGATCGCATTCCAGAACGGTGCTCTTTACGCCGCGGCCGAGGAGCGGGCGTACCTCGATCCGCTGACGGGCCTGTACAACACGCGCTACCTCTACACAACCATGGAGCAGGAGATTACGCGCTCCACGCGCTACGGGCATGAACTGTCGGTCCTCTTCCTCGATCTCGATCTATTCAAAGAAGTGAACGACAGGCACAACCATCTTATCGGGAGTGCTGTGCTCGTCGAAACCGCCCATCTCATCGAGCGCAAGATCCGGCAGGTTGACAGCGCAGTCCGATTTGGCGGGGACGAGTTCACCATTGTTCTCGTCGAAACAACGCACCCCGGCGCCCTGCACGTGGCGGAGAGAATCAGGGAGAGCGTCAGCGAGCATATCTTCCAGGAAGCGGCGGGACTCTCGATACGTCTTACCTGCACGATCGGCGTTGCGTCCTTTCCGACTCACGGGAAGCAGGCGAGAGAACTCATCGAGGAGGCCGACCTCGCCATGTACCGCGCCAAGGCCGAACGAAACCTCGTCAAATCAGCCGGCGCGTGAGCGGTCGCCCTCACCTTCCGATGCGCCGATGTCTCGTTGACAGTTCCCGCGATACTCTGCTAGGTTTACGATTTAAATAGGGTTTTTCGCCCGTCCCTGATCACTCGCGGGATCTTTCCCCTGCCCGTTGAAACCGCTTCTGCGCCGGCCCGGGGCCGCCGGACCGCCGGTCAATTGAACCCCTCCCGGACTCCAGGCTGGAACGGCACCATGACGGTAAAGACGGTCAAGGGCTTCCACGATAGCCTCCCTGACGAATCGAACATCTGGCGCTGGGTGTCAGGGCAAATTCGCGAAACCTTTCAGGCTTGGGGCTTCCGGGAAATCCGTCTTCCCCTCGTCGAGCGGACGGAACTCTTCGCCCGCTCTCTCGGCGAAACCACCGAGGTCGTCGAGAAGCAGATGTACAGCTTCCCTGACCTCCGCGGCGATTCTCTCACGCTTCGTCCCGAGGGAACGGCCGGGGCCGTTCGCGCTTACATCGAACACCATCTTGATCAGGGAGAGCCGGTCAGCCGGCTGCACTACGCCGGGCCGATGTTCCGCTACGAGCGACCCCAGAAGGGGCGATACCGGCAGTTTTTCCAGATGGGGGTCGAGTTGATCGGAGACGGCTCCGCCGAGGCGGACGCCGAGGTTCTCTCGCTTCTGGACGCCCTGCTCGCCCGTGTAGGCATTAGCGAGGTGACGCTCGCGATCAACACGCTGGGCCACGGGGAATGCCGGCCGGCCTTCCTTGAAACTCTCCGATCCTACCTGGGGGCGCATCGCGGAAAGCTCTGCGAGGACTGTGTTCGGAAGATCGAGACGAACCCGATGCGCGTACTCGATTGCAAGGTGGACGCATGCATCGCCGTGGCCACGGGGGCGCCCTCGATCCTCGATCACGTCTGCGAGGAGTGCCGTGCTCACTTCGAGGAGGTGCGCGCCCTGCTGGATCTGCTCGGTGTAAAGTATGTGGTCGACCCGCGTATCGTCCGGGGTCTGGACTATTACGTTCGCACCGCCTTCGAGGCCACTTCGGCCCATCTCGGTGCGAAGAATTCGATAGCAGCGGGCGGGCGGTACGACGGCCTCGTCAAGGCGCTCGGCGGCCCCGATGTGCCGGGCCTGGGCTTTGCCATCGGTATGGAGCGCCTCATCGCACTCCTACCCGAGCACATAGAGATTCCCTCCGACCGGCCGAGTGTCGTCATGGTCGGCACGGGCATCCCCGAGGCGCGCCGCGCAGCGTTTCGTCTCGCGGATCGCCTCCGTCGAAGCGGCATCGCCGTCGGCTGGGGGGGAGGACGAAGCTTGAAATCGCAGCTCAGACGGGCGGACAAGAGCGGAGCGCCCTTCGTCGTCATTCTCGGCGATGAAGAACTGGAGAGAGGCGAGGTGGTTCTCCGCGACATGGGCCACCAGTCTCAGGAGCGCGTCCCCCGTGACCGCGTGGGTGATATCCTCCTGCGCCGGCTCGGACTGGACGAAACCGCGAAAACCTGACCGCTCCCTCATCAAGGACTCCCTCGTGTCAGAAGCTTTGGGCGATCTCTCCCGGACACACAGTTGCGGCGCTCTTCGCGCCGGCGATGTCGGGAAGGAAGTTTGTCTCCTCGGATGGGTCGCGCGCCGCCGCGATCACGGGGGAATCGTATTCGTCGATCTCCGCGATCGTGAGGGCCTCGTCCAGGTGGTCTTTCGACCCGAGACCCAGACGGAAGCCCACGTGAAGGCCGGAAAGATCCGCCACGAATACGTCATCGGGGTGCGCGGGCGGGTAAGCGCGCGTTCGGCGGAAACGATCAACCCCGAGATGCCTACTGGCGACGTGGAGGTAGAGGTCAGCAAGCTGGCGATTCTCAATGAATCGAAACCGGTTCCGTTCGAGATTGAAGACGGCGTTGCGGCGGATGAGAGCATCAGGCTTCGCTACCGTTACCTCGATTTGCGCCGCCCCGAAGTTCAGCAGCGAATCATCCTGCGCCACCGGCTTTGCCAGTCCGTTCGCCGCTATTTTGATGAGAAGGGCTTCATCGAGATCGAGACCCCCACCCTCACGAAGAGCACGCCCGAAGGCGCCCGGGACTTCCTCGTTCCCAGCCGGCTCTCTCCCGGGAGCTTCTACGCGCTCCCCCAGTCTCCCCAGCTCTTCAAGCAGCTTCTCATGGTTTCGGGCTTCGACAGGTATTTCCAGATTGTGAAGTGCTTCCGGGACGAAGATCTTCGGGCGGATCGGCAGCCCGAGTTTACGCAGATCGACGTGGAGATGAGCTTCGTGCGGCCGGATGATATCCACGCGACGATGGAAGGGATGATCGTCGCAATCTGGCGCGATCTGCTCGGGCTGAAACTCGAGGCACCCTTCTCCCGGCTTGCCTACGACGACGCAATCAGTCGCTACGGCGTGGACAACCCGGACCGCCGCTTTGGGCTCGAACTCTGCGATCTCACCGACACGCTGAGGGAAAGCAAGTTCAAGGTTTTCGGCGATGCCATTCGCGCGGGGGGCATCGTGAAAGGGCTTCGGGTACCCGGAGGAGGCGGCCTCAGCCGCAAGGATCTCGACGAGATGCCCGAATTCGTGAAAATCTACGGCGCCAAGGGGGTCGCCTGGGTGAGGCTGCGGGCCGAGGGGTGGCAGTCCCCCATCGCCAAGTTCATCAGCCCGGCGGAAAAGGCGGGCATCGAGGAGAGGGTCGGCGCCGCCGATGGCGATATCATCCTGTTTGTGGCGGATACGGCCGGGGTCGCGAACGAGGCCCTCGGCAGGCTACGCCTTCAGCTGGGCAGAAAGCTCGGTCTGATCGATACCTCCCGCTTCGAGTTCGTGTGGATCACGGACTTCCCGCTCATGGCGTACGATGAGAACGAGCGGCGCGACGTCGCCGTGCACCACCCCTTTACCTCACCCCGGGAGGAGGACATCCCGTATCTCGACACCGACCACGGCAGGGCGCGCGCTGCGGCCTATGATCTCGTCCTGAACGGCACGGAGATCGGCGGCGGGAGCATCCGAAATCACAGGCTCGACGTGCAGGAGAAGATCTTCGCTCTCCTCGGCCTTACCAGTGAGGAGGTGCGGGAGAAGTTCGGGTTTCTCCTGGACGCGCTTGCCTACGGGGCGCCTCCCCACGGCGGGATTGCCTTCGGTCTGGATCGGCTTGCAATGTTGCTCGCCGGAACAAACTCCATCCGCGACGTGATCGCTTTTCCAAAAACCCAGAAGGGGGTCGACCTCATGACGGCCGCCCCCTCCCGCGTCGATCAGAAACAGCTCGAGGAACTCAGCTTGAGGCTCGCCGCGAAGGCTGCCCGCGACTCGAAGGAGAAGAAATGACGGGAGTCCGGCAATGAACTGGCGGGCGCCTTCGAGCCCCGGGCTTGCGAAGCCCTTCGACGTTGCGGTCATTGGCGGCGGCGTGAACGGTACCGGCGTGGCCCGGGACTGCGCCATGCGGGGGATGCGCGTCCTGCTCCTCGAGAAGAACGACTTCTCGAGCGGCACCAGTGCGGCCTCGAGCGGCATGATTCACGGCGGCCTCCGCTACCTCGGCTTCGACAGGAAGACCACCCGCATCTCGTGTGAGGACTCCGGCTACATCCAGCGCATCGCGCCCCACCTGATCTTCCGCATCCCCTGGCTCAATCCGGTCTTCAAGGGCGAGCCGTACGGAATGGAGCTCTGGGAAATTGTCATGAAGGCCTACGACACCTTCCGGGATCTCAAGGGGGGGAAGGAGCACACCCGCCTCACCCGCGAGCAGGCCCTCTCCCTCGAGCCCGGCCTCAATCCACAGCTCGTCGGGGCCGTGACCTGGGATGAGTGGGGGATTGATGTCCCGCGGCTCTGCTTCGCAAACGCCCTTGCGGCCAGGGAGCTGGGCGGGTTCATCCTGAACCACGCCGAGGTGCTTGAACTCCGCCGTGACGGCCAGGGCGCGGTGAAAGGGGTGCGGGTACGCCACGGATTATCGGGCGAGGTGTTCGACATCGACGCGAAGATAACCGTGAACTGTGCCGGTCCCTGGGTTCCCCGCGTCGCCCGAATGGCGGGCGTCGAGGTGCGGCTTCGCCTCGGGAAGGGGGTGCACGTTGTGTGCGACCGGCGGATCTCGAACATGTCGGTGACAGCCCGTGCCATCGACGGCCGCGGGGTGTTTCTGACGCCCCACGAGAACGTGAGCTGGATCGGAACGACGGACGATGATTACTACGGAGAGCTGGATAATCTCTCGGCCACGCAGGACGAGGTCGAGTATCTGGTCGAGGGGATGTCGCGCGTGTTCCCCCGCATCAGGGAGTACAAGCGGAGCCGGGTGATGGTGGGGCTTCGCCCGACCCTCTATGCCTGGGGAAAATACGAGGACGATCTCTC
>CBDUXZ010000058.1:0-8734 GCA_965371325.1 uncultured bacterium
CCAGACGGCGATCGAGATGAATCTCCATGTTGCCCGTCCCCTTGAACTCTTCGAAAATCACCTCATCCATCCGGCTACCGGTATCCACGAGCGCCGTGGCGATGATCGTCAGGCTCCCGCCTTCCTCGGTGTTTCGCGCAGCGCCGAAGAAGCGTTTGGGCTTGTGGAGCGCGTTGGAGTCGACACCGCCGGACAGAATTTTCCCGGAGTGGGGAACCACCGTGTTGTAGGCCCGCGCCAGGCGGGTGATCGAGTCGAGAAGAACCACCACATCCCGTTTGTGCTCGACAAGCCGCTTCGCCTTCTCGATCACCATCTCCGCGACCTGAACGTGCCGTGTGGGCGGCTCGTCGAAGGTCGAGCTGACGACCTCGCCCTTCACGTGCCGTTGCATATCCGTGACCTCCTCCGGCCGCTCGTCGATAAGCAGGACGATGAGGACCACTTCCTTCTGGTTGTGTGTCACAGCGTTGGCAATGGCCTGGAGCATCATCGTCTTGCCGGTGCGCGGCGGCGCCACGATGAGCCCGCGCTGTCCCTTGCCGATGGGGGTCATCAAATCGAGAATTCGCGTGGAGTAGTTCTTGGGCTCGTCCTCGAGAACCAGCCGCTCTTCGGGATAGAGCGGCGTCAGGTTGTCGAAGAGGATCTTGTCGCGCGATGCTTCAGGCTCTTCGTAGTTAAGACCCTCCACCTTCAGGAGCGCGAAGTAGCGCTCGGCCTCTTTGGGCGGCCTGATCTGTCCCGCTACCGTATCGCCCGTTCTCAGGTTGAACCGCCGAATCTGTGAGGGAGAAACATAGATGTCATCCGGGCCGGGAAGGTAGTTGTAGTCCGGCGCCCTTAAGAAGCCGAACCCGTCGGGAAGTATTTCGAGAACTCCTTCGCCGTAGATCAGACCTTCCTTCTCAGCCTGCGCCTGCAGGATCGCGAATATGAGATCCTGTTTTCGCATGCCGCTCGCGCCCTCGACCTTGAGTTCGCGGGCCATTCGGATCAGATCGCTGATCTTCGTTTCCTTGAGATCCTTCAGGTTCATCTTTGCTCCTGCCTGCTCAGAGCCCCGCCCCGGACGAGTGGCCGGGGGTGCCGGGGTGCCGTACCCCCTCGTGCGAGGGAGTCGGAAGCGGGTCTTTGGGTGGGTGTTCTCCTTGAACGGCTTTGATGTGGGCTATGGGGGGCCTAATGCCGGATGTAATCCCGGCGAATCGGGGAAGTCCGGCGGAAATGATTGGGGATCATCATCGGGGTACCTGGATGGTCCGGGGCCTTTCCCGGTCGCCGCGACGCCACGCCTGCGGTCGCGACCTTTACTCCTTGATCATCCAATCGAGCTAGGAAAGTGGTAGTGGTAAAGGGTCGTTTTGATCTGTCAGGGGAACGGGCGGCGTGGCACTACCTTGGACGAACGATTAGGTAAGTAACGCAGCCTTCCTGACCTGTCAAGGCATATATAGCCTTTATCGGGCCCTCCCGCCCCAAACCTTAGCGCTCCTTCCCGCCCCTTTACAGCGCCTCGAGACGCTCCCAAAAATCGACGAGGGGCGCAGGGAGGGGAGACTCGAAGCGCATCCGCCCCCCTGTTTCGGGGTGATCAAAACCGAGCAGCGCCGCGTGAAGGGCGGGCCGACCAAGCTCGCGAAGAAGCGGCCTCACCGCCCCTGGCGCCGTGCTCCCTCTCGACGCGCCACCGCCATAGGTCATGTCCCCCACCACCGGATGACCTGCTGCCGAGAGGTGCACCCGGATTTGGTGCGTCCTCCCTGTCTTGAGCTTCAACCGGAGCAGGGAAAACCCCCCCAGATCCTTCTCGACACGGAACAGCGTCACAGCGGATTTGCCTCGCCGGCTGGCCACACTCATCCGTTTGCGATCCCCCGGGTGGCGTCCCACCGGGCGATCGAAGCGCCCTTTTGATTCCCGGAACCGGCCCCACACGATGGCGATGTACTCGCGATCAACCGTGTGGGCCTTGAACTGCGCGGCGAGACCCACGTGCGCGCGATCGTTCTTCGCCACCACGAGGAGGCCGCTCGTCCCCTTGTCCATCCGGTGTACGATCCCTGGCCTCATAACGCCGCCGATCCCCGAGAGGTCCCTGCAGTGGTGCAAGAGCGCGTTCACAAGCGTTCCCCGGGCGTGGCCTGCGGCCGGATGAACGACCATGCCGGCCTCTTTATCCACCACGATCACCGAGCGGTCTTCGTGGATCACTCGCAGGGGGAGATCCTCGGCGATCGCGTCCAGGGGCGCGGGTGGAGGCACCGCGATCTCGACCACGCTTCCGGCTTTGGTGAGATCGGCCGCCCGCGGAGCGCGCCCGTCAACGCGTATGTGCCCTTCCCGGATGAGCCGTTGCACCCTGCTGCGGGTGAGTTCCGGGACGGCGGCCGCAACGAAGACGTCCAGCCGCTGCAGGGCGCCGGAAGGTTCAATCCGAAGGATCTTTCGGGTCTCCCCACTCACCAGATTTTGGAGCGAATTCGGCGGCTCTGATAGATGAGCACGTCCACGATCGCCTGATCGAAAAAGCTCATCCGGGCGGAGAGCTCGCCGGAAACCCGGCTCTGGTAGTGCTTGCGCCCCTCTTCAATCTCCACCACCAGGAGATCAAAAATGGCATCGCTCTCGATCCCGTTGCGAACCTTCTCTTCGTTGTAGACGCGGATGTCCGACACGATCGCGCGCGCGAGACGGTTCGCAGCCTCCGGTGTGTCAATCAGCTTCACGCTCGTCCGTCCGTTCGGTTACCTGGGTGGCGATGACGACCGGGACATGCATGATCTTCCCCTGCCGCTCGATGGTCACCGCCACCTTGCGCCCGATGGGCGTGTGGGCGACGAACCTCTGAAGGGCCTCCAGGTCAGAGACGGCTCTTTCGCCATAGGCGCGCAAGACGTCTCCCTCCCGAAGGCCGGCCACCTCGGCGGGACTTCCATTGTTGATCGAGTCGATCAGAAGACCGCCTTCTGTTTCGCCCGGCTCGCCCGGCCGCCGGATATTGACGCCGAGCCATCCCCGGGTGACCTCCCCCTTCGCGATGAGCTGCGTCTGGATCTTCTTGACCAGATTTATCGGAATGGCAAAACTGATCCCCTGGCCGGGGGCGATGACGGCGTTGTTGATTCCGATGACCTGCCCCGCGATGTCTACCAGCGGCCCCCCCGAGTTCCCGGGGTTTATCGCTGCGTCGGTTTGGATGAAGCTTTCATAACTTTCGAGACCGATGTTCGATCGCGCCGTGGCCGAGATGACACCCACCGTGAGCGTGTGCTCGAGACCGAAGGGATTTCCGATAGCGATGGCCCATTGGCCGCGGCGCAAGGTGCCGGAATCGCCGAGGCGGGCCACGCTAAGGGACCGTTGGGGATCCACCTTGATCACCGCCAGGTCCGTGAGCGGGTCAGCGCCCACCTCCCGCCCTTCAAGCTCCACTCCGTCGGAGAGCCGCACGCGGATGCGCTTCGCCCCGGCTATGACGTGCGCGTTCGTAAGAATGTAGCCGTCCGCCCCGATGATGAGACCGGAGCCTGCCTGCACGCCCGCCTCTCCCAGGGCCGACCAGCCGTCGGCGACGCCCCCTTCCTCGAAAAGGCCGCCTGGTACGGGCGACCGCCCGCGCACACCCTCCGCCTGGATGTTCACGACGGCGGGCACCACCTCCTGCGCCACGCGTTCAAAAGCCATCTGGGCCGCAAGCAGGGAAGCGGAAGGCGCGTCCCCCTCACCGGCCTGAGTACGGGACGCGTCCTGGCCGCAGGCCCAGGCCGAACCTGCCAGAAGAAGGGCGCAAAGAAGGAGGATATTGGAGCGCGATCCAGCGCCGGACATCGCGGCACGCAAACGCTTGAAGATGCCGTGGCGGCTCCCCGGCACCGGAGGAGGGAGGGCGGGTTCCGCCGGTCTCATCAAGCGCCGGACCTCAGGCAGCGCCTCCCGCATTGCCTGCTCTCCCCGAGCCACCGCCTCTTCCAGCCTCGCGAACTCCGCCCAGTGGATATCCTCCACCTCGGGACGTACGACCAGGTCCGCTTCCTTCAGCTGCAGCTCCTTCAGTTTCTGCCGTGTGATGGCGTTCGTCCTGAACAGAACGTCGAGGCCGTGCCGCAGATCCTGAGTGTCCTCGACGTCCTGGGCCACGTCCACCGCAATCGTCAGATCGGCGCCCAGCTCCGCGAGGGACGAAACGGGAACGACGTTCACCCATCCGCCGTCAACCAGGGTCATCCCTTCGAACTCGATGGGGGGAAAAACGCCTGGAATCGAGCAGGAGGCGGTAACTGCGCGGCGGACGGATCCCGATCTGATAAAGACCGGATCGGCGCTGCCGAGATCGACCGCCATCGCCCCAAATGGAATCGACAGTTCACTGAAGTCGATGTCAGCGACCAGCGTGGCGATGTCCTCAATAAAGTCTTTCTCGGGGATCACGGACATCTTGGTGACCGTGGAGCTGTACATGAGCCCGCGTTTCAGGAAGTTCTTGAAGTTGTAGAGGAAGCTGACGCGCCGAACCTGGCGGGACTCCCGTAGAAAATGGATCTTCGAACGCTTCCACACCTCCGACTGGAGATAGCGATCGAAGCGCTCCTGCACGAGATCATGCTGGCCCAGCTGGGCGTAGATGGCGCCAACCAACGCCCCGATGCTCGTTCCCGCGATGGCATGAACTTCGATTCCCTCTTCTTCGAGAACCTTCAGAACGCCCACGTGGGCGAAGCCGCGGGCGGCGCCTCCACCCAGCGCGAGCCCTATCTTCCTTCCGTCATTCATTTTTCCCGTCGGGGCCCTTTCCCTTCGCTACCGCCTCGATAAAGTCATGGATCACTTCAGCCGGCTTCAGGCGCAGGCATTGCGCGTACATTGCCAGATATCCCTTCAGGTAAACGTTCGGCGGAAGCGCCTCGTTATTGCCTGATTCGATGTTCCGGAGATTCTTCTGGCTTATTTTTGTCCGGACGGAGATCTCCTGGAGCGCGAGCCCCCGCGACTTCCGGATCTTCCGCAGGGCCTCCGCGTCGTAGGGTCGGGGGACGTCGCTGGCCTCGATCCGGGGACGGTCAGGGATGGGGAGAAGCGGCCTGCGCCCCTGTGGCAGGGGTCTTGCCCGCGGTTCGGAAGTCGAGGCGCCCACATGCAGCGTATCTTCCACGATCGGCCGCGCCGGAAGGCTGCCCGGAGGATGAGTCTTCGACCCGGGCCTCTCAGTCGGTGATTCGTCGACTCGGGGCGTTTGGCGGTCGGGATCGTCTCCGTGAGAAACGTCACCTTGATCGGTCAGGGTACGATAGGCCCGTTCAATGCGCTCCAGGATCGCGTTCTTCTCCCCCGGTGAGTAGAGCGAGTAAGAGGCGAGCGAATCAGAGCTGTAGGCCAGGCGCGCAAGGTAGTAGGCGCGCTCAATCTCCGACCGCGGGGCGCCCGGTTCGATCTCAAGAATTTCGTAGGGGTCAATTTCGCTTTGATTCATCATCCGTAGGGCCAGGGCACGCCGGGCGTTTTCCGGCGTACCATTGGGTGGGGGTTGGTCTGTTCGGGAATGAGCTATCCGGCGCCCTGCAGGTTGTCCGGTCGTATCTGGGTCGGCGTGGCGGGCTGCGGATCCTCCTGTGCATCCAGAAGCTTCCTGGCCATGCGTCCCAGAAACTCCACCGGCTCCGAGAGAGGATATTCCGTAAGGAGCAGGCAGCGCCGCCTGACCGACTTCCAGACGGCGTTGTCATAATTCACATAGCCAAGATAATCCACATCAATCCCGAAGTAACGCCGGCAAACCTTCCTCATGGCGAAACCGATCTGGATATCCTCGACCGTACGAACCTGATTCATCACGACATGGGGTCTGAATCGGTTCACCTCCTCGCGCAGCCGGCTCCCGGCGCGCGGGTCCATCACGTCGATTGCGGAGAGCAGAGCGGCGGGCGTCCTGATGCTCCGTTCAACGCGGCCATCCGCAACGCGATCCACAAGCGCCTTGATGCGTGCATCGCTCGTTGCCCGCCGAAGGCGACGGAAGAAACTCGCCTTGATGAACGCGTAGGCGTTTTCCAGGGAGGTTGGCTCGGGCACCACCACGAATACGCCCTCATCGGAGAGCAGGAACGTGTCGAGTGTATTGAACGACGTACCGGCGCCGAGATCCAGGATGATTACATCGGCGTCGAGCTCGCGGAGCCGCTTGGCGAGACGGGCCTTGTATTCATACCGCGGATTGGCGGCCCCCAGAACGCTCTGTGCCCCGCTGATGAGCTTCAGGTTCGGATAGGAGGTGGAAAGAACGACGTCCTCGATCCGATCGACGCGCCTGGCAAGCACATCGTTGAGGGTCCGCTCCGGAATGTCGAGGCCCAGGTAGGTATGGAGGTTCGCGCCGCCGAGATCCGCATCGACCAGGACGACCCGCTTGCCGAGCCGGGCCATCATCGCGCCAAGATTGCAGGCGAGGAACGTTTTTCCGACGCCCCCCTTCCCCCCCCCTATGGCGAAAATCCGGCCGGTACGATCCGCGGTCGCCACAGGCGAAGCGGACTTGTCCGGCCGGGCCCCCAGCGGACCGCTCGAAAGGGGTTTGTCACCCCCCAAGGGATGCACCTTTTCCCTGTGCTCCATCCCGAGGCATCGCTCCGGGGTTGCGAGACGCGCAGGCTCTGTTGGCGCGATTCCCTGCGCCTCGTTCACGGTTCTGGGGAGGATGCTTGCGTTGGGGCAAACGCTCGTTGAGAAGCGGCGCGATCAGTTCTCGCGGAGCTCCGTGTTCCAGTAGGACGCATCAACGATGTTGAGGAACGGGAGCCATTCTCGATGCCTTATCTCGGACATCGTAAGGCTCATGATGGGCGTCCACTTCGGGCGGCGGGGAGGCCTGAGAAGCCCGAGGCCGGCCTCGCGGGGGGTTCGTCCGCCCTTCTTCCGGTTGCACCCCAGGCAGGAGCACACAACGTTTTCCCAGGTGCTCGTGCCGCCATGAGAGCGCGGAATGACGTGATCCAGATTCAGCTCGCTCCGGGTGTACTGGATACCGCAGTACTGACACCTGTTCTCGTCCCGGGCGTAGATATTGTAGCGGCTGAAACGCACCCGGCGGCGCGGCATGCGATCGAAAGCGCTCAGCACGATGACCCTCGGGATCTTGATGAGCCGGTCAATCAGCCCGATCGTGGGGTCGCCCGCGACGATGGACAGCGTCATCCAGCTGTCGAAATCGAAGGTCTGGTAGTTCCGGTCGATGGCCCGGGCAAGCCCCTGATACAGAAGCGAAAAGGCTCTCTTCGCCGTGGTCACGTGGACCGGCATGTAGGAGCGGTTCAGTACCAGGACGCTCGTGTTGACCATGACTCAGTGAACCCGCTCGCGCCGCCAGGGCTGCCCACACTACATCAAGGCTGTAGCGGGACGCTTGGGGGGATGTGTGGCCTTCCAGACCAGTTAGCTTGTATCGGCGGTAGGATACACGCCGCCCCCCCCAAAATCAACGCTATTCCGGGCACCGTCGCGGCAAGCCTCCCCGAGAAGGGGGCGGGCTGACGTGGCGCTGCGCGGCCCGTCATTTGCTTTGATCGAGGATCTCGTGGATCAGCGTTTCCGCGCCATTGACGGCGTTCTCGCGCACGAGACGCTCGGCCAGCTCGGCGTCACGGTTGGCAAAGGCCTTTATGATGGCTTTGTGCTGCTCGATCGACGTATGGAGTTTCCCCGTAACCGAGAGGGAAAGACGGAACCGCTGGAACTGCTGGACCAGGCCCTTCACAAGCTTGAAGAGCTTTTCGTTGTCACAGGCGCGGAGAAATACCTCGTGGAACTCGTTATGAGTGCGATGGGACGCGCGCACATCCTCGCGGGCCCACTGAGCCGCGAGCTGGTTGTTCAGATCTTCCATCTTCTTGATTTCGCGCGCCGTCAGCTTATCCGTCGCAACGCGCGCCGCATAGCCCTCGAGAAGTCCCTTTATGGCATAGAATTCCATCACGTCTTTCTCGGTGATCGGGCTTACCGTAGCGCCCCGCCGTGGCGCGACCACCAGAAACCCTTCCGTCTCGAGCTGGCGGAAGGCCTCTCGCACGGGCGTACGGCTTATCCCGTAGCGCTGCGCGACCTCTGACTCTGCAAGCCGCTCCCCGGCCTTGAGCGTGCCCTTGATGATCGCTTCGCGGATCGAATCGACGATCTTCTCCCGTAGAGTCTGGTGCTTCTCCATGGGGAAGCGCACATGATCCATCGCCATAACCTCTCTCCTCATCCCTCGGGACTGGCCGTGAAACGCCTAGCGGAACTCGTCCCGGAACTTTTATGGTAAGTATGCAGTATACAGTATTCGTGCCGCCAAGTGTCTACCAAAGGCCGGGAGGCGACCGAACCTCCTGCAGGAAAGCCTTGAGTAGCAAGGTTTCCTTTGCTATCTTCCGCAGTTACGGCTTCCATGCGCCGTGATCGCGGCGGGGGAGCCTGACTTCCGGCCCCGGCTGGCGGGGCCGCTTCGCTCCCCTTCAAGCTCGTCCCTGAGATTAAATTAGGTACCACTCGAGGTAGCTGACCCAATGTCCCAGGAAATCATCATCAACGTCACGGCCGGTGAAACCCGCGTCGCGCTGGTCGAGAACGGGCTTGTCATGGAACTGTACGTCGAGCGCGAGCGCGAAAAGAGCATCGTGGGGAACCTCTACATGGGGAAGGTGCTGCGCGTTCTCCCCGGCATGCAGGCGGCCTTCGTCGACGTCGGCCTCGAGAAGGCGGCCTT
>CBDUXZ010000059.1:0-8694 GCA_965371325.1 uncultured bacterium
GCGAAAATAAACAGCGACCCCAGGATCACCGGCGGCTGGATAACCGCCCAGTCGGCGGCGCCCAGATGTATCACGCGCAGCCCTTCGGGAAAGACAGATTCAAAGAGGTTCAGCTCGGACGCGATCACGAAACCCACGATATGTTTTCCTTCCTTGAAAACCGCCCCTCAGGGCGCCGATTCATCCTCGCCCGGTCTCACCGCCTGATCGATCCCCTCGGCGAAAGCCGCCAGGACGATTGTCGAGAGGCCCGCCGCGCAGGGAGGCAGGCTGACCGGCAGGAACACGAGCACCGCGATCAGCAGGGTCAGGAAGAAAAAGAACCGGATGCCCGTGGCTATCGCGAACCACCGGGAGGGGTTTGTGCGCCCGCCCAAGAGCGCCTCCACCGAGCGGCGCAGCGCGTGCAGGTTCAAGGCGCCCAGAATGCCCGCGCCCAGCGTGTTCAGCGCCATCTCGCCGCCGAAAAAATACCAGGTTACCCCTGAAGCGAGCCCCAGGACCCAGATATTTTTCCGTTCCAGACCGTCGAGGGTTCGTCTGGCCCAGGGATCATCGGCCGGCGTCACCGGCCCGGCCTCGTCTCTTCACCGGCCTCGTCGTCCAGCCGCTCCAGCCGGCGCTGATAACGGACCATCGTGAGAACCGCCGCCGCCAACCCCAGGATGATGCAAATAAGAAGCACCCAGACCGGGGCGCCGTACTCTTCCGTCAACCACCAGCCGAGGCCCGCACCAATGAGCAATGACGCAACACCCTGGACCGTGAGATCGATGACCAGCGCGTAGCGCCGGCTCATCGGGTTCCGCCGCCCGGCGGGATTCCCCTTCTCGTGCCTGTCAGGCGGGCTCCCCACGGCGCTCCTTATCTGGCGGCCAGCGAGGCGAAGGCCCCTCCGGCCGCCTTGATCGTCTGATCGAAATCTCGTTTCTCATGGGCGAGAGAAACGAAGGCCGCCTCGAAAGCCGAAGGCGCTATGTAGACGCGCCGCTTCAGCATCTCCTGAAAGTAGGCGGCGTAGAGCGACGTGTCGGAGGTGCAGGCCGAAGTGAAATCGGTCACCTGGCCGGAGGTGAAGAAGCAGGTGAACATCGATCCGACGCGGTTCCAGCACGTTTGGATCCCCGCCCCGTCGGCTACGGCCCTGAGCCGCTCGACAAGTTCCGCAGACCGCTTCTCCAGCATTTCATAGGTGCGGCCGCGCGCGAGGAGCTTCAGCGTCTGGATCCCCGCGGCTACGGCGAGCGGATTGCCCGAAAGCGTCCCCGCCTGATACACCGGCCCCTCGGGCGCGATCTCTGCCATGAGATCCGCCCGCCCGCCGAAAGCGCCGAGGGGCAGTCCGCCGCCCAGGATCTTCCCGATGCAGGTCAAGTCGGGCATCACGCCGTAGAGCGCCTGGGCCCCGCCCAGGGCCACGCGAAAGCCCGTGATCACCTCATCAAAAACAAGGACCGTCCCCGAAGCGGAGCAGAGCGCCCGCAATCCCTCAAGAAAGCCCGGGGCGGCCGGAACTACCCCCATGTTCCCCGCGACCGGCTCCACAATCAGCGCGGCGATGGATGCGCCTTCCTTGGCGAAAAGCCGCCTGGCCGCTTCCAGATCGTTGTAGGGAAGCGAACGCGTCAGGCTCGCCGTCGCTTTCGGGACGCCGGGGCTTCCGGGAATGCCCAGCGTCGCGACACCCGAACCCGCCTCTACCAGGAAGGGATCCGCATGGCCGTGGTAGCCCCCCACGAACTTCACGAGCACGTCTCTGCCGGTCGCGGCCCGCGCGAGCCTCAATGCGCTCATCGTGGCTTCGGTGCCGCTCGATACGAGGCGGACCCGCTCGATCGCGGGCATGATCTCGATGATCCGACGTGCGAGCTCCACTTCCCCCGCCGTCGGTGCGCCGTAACTGGTCCCCCGCGCTGTGGCATGCTGGATGGCCGACACCACTTTCGGATGCGCATGGCCCAGGATCAGCGGACCCCAGGATCCCACGTAGTCGATGAAGGTGTAACCATCAACGTCGGTGATCCGGGCCCCTTTGGCCCTTGCGATGAAGCGTGGCTCGCCGCCGACCGCGCGAAACGCGCGAACCGGCGAGTTCACGCCACCCGGAATAAGGGCCTTGGCCGCCGCGAAGAGCGACCGCGAGTGCGTACGTCCGGGGGACATGGCCCCCCTCTCTGTGATGGGCTGGAAAATCCTCGCGCCAAGGATGCAAGCGGGAACGCGACAGTCCTAACCGGGCGAAAAAACTAGCATTCAGCCCCCCCGCTGTCAACGCGGTGCGGCGGGGGGGGGGGCGTAAATCAGGCTTGTCCGGACGGGCTTTCCGGCTCTTCGCCTGTTGCCTTCTCGGCCAGGCGGGCCACGCTGGCCACCTTCTCGGCGGCCGAGAGCGATACGATGCGAACACCCTGGGTGTTGCGACCTATCTCGGAGATGTCGCGGACGGGCGTGCGGACGATTTTCCCCCGGTTCGTGATGACCATGAGATCGTCGGCGTCGCTGACGAGCTTCACGTCGACGACGCGCCCGTTCCGCTCTGTCGTCTTGATGGTGATGATTCCCTTTCCGCCCCGGCTCTGGAGACGGTACTCCTCGGTGGCCGTGCGCTTACCGTAACCGTTCTCGCAGATGGTGAGGAGGCTCGCGGGGAATTTCGACGTTTCCATGCTCACCACGCGGTTTCCCTTCCCGAGCGCCATTCCCTTTACGCCCCTGGCGGCCCTTCCCATTGCGCGAACGTCCTGCTCCTTGAACCGGATTGACAACCCGCTCGCCGAAGCGAGGAACACATGCTGCTCACCGTCCGTGAGGCGGGCGGAGATAAGCTCGTCCTTCTTCTCGAGAATCAGGCCGATGATCCCTCCCTTGCGCGGGTTGGAGTAGGCCATGAGGGGCGTCTTCTTCACCAGGCCCTGGGATGTTGCCACCATCACGAAACGCCCCTCCGAGAACTCCCGTACGGGGAGGTGCGCTGCGATCGTCTCTCCCGGCTCAAGGCGGAGCAGATTCACGATCGCCTTCCCGCGGGCCGCGCGCCCCATCTGCGGCAGCTCGTGCACCTTCAACCAGTAGACACGCCCCTTGTTCGAGAAGAAGAGGATGTAGCTGTGGGTTGAAGCGACGAAGACTGACTCCACGAAGTCGTCCTCCTTCGTGGTGGTCGCCATCTTTCCCTTCCCGCCTCGGCGCTGAGCCCTGTAGAGGCTGACGGCGTTGCGCTTGATGTAGCCGCCGTGCGAGATGGTGACGACCATCTCCTCTTCCTTGATGAGCTCCTCGATATCGATATCCGCGACCGCGCCCACGATGTCGGTGCGCCGTGCGTCGCCGTGCTTCTCCTTCATCTCGAGCAACTCTTCCTGGATGATCTTCCTGACCCGCGCCTCTTTTCCGAGGATGTCCTCAAGATCCTTGATACGCTTTCTTATCTCGGCCAGCTCATCGAGGATCTTCTTCCGTTCCAGGCCGGTAAGCCTCTGCAACCGCATGTCGAGAATCGCCTGGGCCTGGATTTCACTCAGCCGGTAGCGCCGTATGAGCGCCTGTTTGGCCTCTGGCGGTCCGGCGCTCTTCTTGATGAGCGCCACGATCGCGTCGATGTGATCGAGCGCGATCTTGTATCCATCGAGAATGTGTGCGCGCGCCTCCGCCTTCTTCAGCTCGAAGGCGGTTCGCCTGGTGACGACTTCCTTGCGGAAGGCGACGAACTGGCTGAGCATCTCTTTCAGGCTCAAGACGCGGGGCTGATTGTTCACGATGCTGAGCATGATCATGCCGAAGGTCGACTGGAGCGGCGTGAGTTTGAAGAGCTGGTTCGTAATAATTTCGGGGTCCTCGCCGCGCTTCAGTTCCACCACCACGCGCATCCCGTCCCGATCGGACTCGTCACGAATATCGGACACACCCTCAATCCGACGGGTATTCACAAGCCCGGCGATGCGCTCGATGAGGCGGCTCTTGTTCAGCTGGTAGGGAATCTCCGAGATGACGAGGTTGGTTTTGTCCTTCCCGGTGACAGGCTCGGTGGAAACCCTCGCCCGCATCGTGAGCGAACCGCGCCCTGTCTTGTAGGCCTGCCTGATGCCCTCCGTGCCGCAGATGTAACCCCCCGTCGGGAAATCGGGTCCGGGAACGTGCTTCATCAGATCGGAGATCGACATATCGGGCTTGTCGACGAGCGCGACCAGGGCGTCGACCACCTCACTCAAATTGTGCGGGGGGATATTGGTTGCCATTCCCACCGCGATGCCCGACGAGCCGTTCTGAAGGAGCGTGGGGACCTTCGACGGGAGAACGATAGGCTCCTGGGTGCTCTCGTCGAAGTTAGCGAGAAAATCTACCGTGTTCCTGTCGATGTCGGCCAGCATCTCCTCGGCCAGCCGGTTCAGCCTCGCTTCAGTGTAGCGGTAAGCGGCTGCGGGATCGCCGTCGATGGAGCCAAAGTTCCCCTGCCCATCCACCAGCGGATAGCGAACGCTGAAGTTCTGGACCAGTCTCACCAGCGCGTCATAGACGGCGGAGTCGCCGTGGGGGTGGTACTTCTTGAGCACTTCGCCCACCACGCCGGCGCTCTTTGAATACCCCCTGGTCGGGAGGAGCCCTTCCCGGAACATGGCATAAAGAATGCGCCGGTGGACGGGCTTCAATCCGTCGCGCACGTCCGGGATCGCACGGCCGATGATGACGCTCATCGCATAGTCCATATACGACTTACGCATCTCGTCTTCGATGTTCACGATGACCGCGGGCGCAATGTTCTCAGGCATGTCGTTTCAATCCTGTGCCGAGGATCGGGTCGGCTTCGAACCGAGCGCCGGCGGGAAAAGTGCGATCTCCCCGTGGCGACCTCGGGAGGGGAGCCGGTTCAGATGTCGAGGTTTCGGACTTCGAGTGCGTGCTTCTGGATGAATTCCCTGCGCGGTTCCACCTCGTCTCCCATGAGCACGGTAAAGGCGCTTTCCGCCTCCAACCGGTCGTCCATCCGAACCTGCAGCTGGGTGCGCTGATCCGGGTCCATCGTGGTCTTCCAGAGCTGATCTGGATTCATCTCACCCAATCCCTTGTAGCGCTGGATGTACTGTCCCTTCCGCCCGTGGGCGAGCACCCTGTCAACAAGTGACGCGAGGTTTCGCGCCACTTCTTCACCGTCGCCATTCTTTAGGGTATAGGGCGGCAGGCCGAGGCCGGAGAGGGACTCTCCAAGTCGGAGCGCTTCGTCAAATTCCGCCGTGGCGAGAAAATCGTGGTTGACGCGCGTCTCTTTGTCGGCCCCCTCCCGTTTCGTGGTGATGAGCGCCTCGAAGCCGCCATGCTCTTCATCTGCGCTCACGATGATGGTCATGGGCATGGCTTCGGGGTAGGTTTTCTCGAGGTATGGCTTGAGGGATTTTTGCAGAAAGTCGTTGAGCCCCTTCCGCGTGCGCAGGAGCTGCTTCTTGAAGCCCGGAATGATCGCGAGCCCTTCGATCACCCGGGCGTCACGTCGGCGCGAGAGATGCCCGAGGAGCTTCTGAAACTCGATTGACCGCTTGAGAATGCGCTTCAGGCGGTCGCCGGCGAGCGTTGTTTTTCCGTTCCCCCTCCGGGCAAGCTTTAGGTCCTGTAGCGACAGATCGAGCAGATGCTCCTCGAGAGCCGGCTCGTCCTTGATGTAGCGCTCGGCCTTCCCTTTTTTCACCCGGAAGAGCGGGGGCTGGGCGATGTAGAGGAAGCCCCTGTCGATAATCGGCTGCATCTGGCGGTAGAAGAAAGTGAGGAGCAGCGTCCGGATGTGCGATCCGTCGACGTCGGCGTCCGTCATGATTATCACCCGGTGGTACCGCAGTTTTTCAATGTCGAATTCCAGATCGATCCCCGTTCCGAGGGCCGCGATCAGTGTTTGGATCTCCTGGCTCGAGATGACCTTGTCGATCCGCGCCTTCTCGACATTCAGGATCTTCCCCTTGAGGGGAAGTATCGCCTGGTAGCGCCGATCCCGCCCCTGCTTGGCCGAGCCGCCCGCGCTCTCTCCCTCCACGATGAACAGCTCGCACTGCGCGGGATCCTTCTCCTGGCAATCCGCGAGCTTTCCCGGAAGCGACGCATTGTCGAGCACCCCCTTGCGTCGCGTGAGATCGCGCGCCTTCCGGGCGGCATCGCGCGCGCGCCCCGCCTCGACCCCCTTGGCAATGATCTTGCGACCGATCGAGGGATTCTCCTCGAAGAAATCGGAGAGTTTTTGATTCACGATCTGCTCGACAATGCCCTTGACGTCTGAGTTGCCGAGCTTCGCCTTCGTCTGTCCCTCGAATTGCGGATTCTTGAGCTTGATGGAGATCACGCCGGTGAGCCCCTCCCGGACATCATCGCCCGAGAGTCCCTCTTTCCTGTCCTTGAGCAGGTTCGCCTTGCTCGCGTAGCTGTTGAGTGTCCGCGTGAGGGCCGACTTGAAACCGATAAGGTGCGTCCCTCCCTCGATCGTGTTGATGTTGTTCGCGAAGGAGAAGAGGTTTTCGACGTAGCTCTCGTTGTACTGGATCGCGATCTCCACCTGTATACCGTCACGCTTGGCTTCGACGTAGATAGGCTTGCGATGTAGCGGCGCTTTGTTCCGGTTCAGATGCTCGACGAAGGAGACGATCCCGCCCTTGTAGTGGAAGTCGTGACGCTTGTCGTGGCGCTCATCGACAATGGTGATGGAGACACCGGCGTTCAGGAAGGAGAGTTCGCGCAGCCTCTGGGAGAGCGTGTCGAAGTTGAAATCCAGGGTTTCGAAAATTTGCTCGTCGGGTTTGAAGGTGACCTTGGTTCCGTTTTTCTTGGTTTTCCCGACGACCTTGAGCGGGGTAATCGCTTTCCCGCGCTCGTAGCTCTGCTGGTAGACCCTCCCCTCCCGCTTGATCTCGAGGTCGAGTCGTTCGCTGAGGGCGTTTACCACCGAGACGCCCACACCGTGCAGACCTCCGGAGAACTCATAGGTCTTGTCGCTGAATTTTCCCCCCGTGTGGAGCATGGTCATGACGACTTCGGCGGTGTCTTTCTCGGGAACCTTGGGGTGGGGGCCCGTGGGAATGCCGCGCCCGTTGTCCTCGACGGTGACGGAGCCGTCGATATGGAGATCAATGGTGACCTTGTCGCAGAATCCGGCGAGGGCCTCGTCGATGGAGTTGTCCGCCACCTCGTAAACCAGGTGGTGCAAGCCCGAGGTGCCGGTGCTGCCGATGTACATTGCAGGGCGCGTCCGAACGTGCTCAAGGTCTTCCAGGACCTCGATGGACCCTGCGTCGTACTCCTCGCGTCCCCCCCTTTGCGCCCCCTGGGAGGCTGCCCTGCCGGGGCCCCGCGGGGGCCTGGCAGGGGACTTCTTCTTGTCCGTTTTCATGCCTCCCCTTCCGGCCATTTTCCTACGGATTTTAAGGACTTAATATAGTTTTCAGGTCCTCGTGTGTAAAGGCAAAACTCGCTTCCGGGAGGGGTTCACAGAGGGGAGAATCGGCCCGCCGGGAGGACGGAATTTCGGGGGGAGAGACGGCCTGGACTTGGCGCGTTCAGATCCGCATCGGCATGACGATCGCTATCGTCGCGTCATCGGTTGCCGGCGAGACCTTGCCTGGACTGAGCTCGTCGTTGAAACTCAGTCGGACTTCCTTCGCGTCCATCGAAGCAACCGCCTCGAGGAGATAGCGCGCGTTGAAACCGATAGTCAGCGCCTCGCCCGTATAGGTCACCTCAATCTCCTCACGCGCCTCGCCGAGATCGGGATTGGTGGACGAGATCACAAGCTGGTTGCCGGCGAGCTCGAGCTTTACCGATCCCGAACGCTCCTTGGCCAGGACGCTGATACGTTTGAGTGAAGCGAGGAGCGGATCTCTTGTTACCGTAAGCGTCTTGCTCAGATCCTTCGGAATCACCTGTTCGTAGTCGGGGAATGTGCCGTCGATAAGGCGGGTCACAAGCAGGACATCCTTCTTCTTGACCACCGCGTGGCCCTTCTTGAAGCCGATCTTCACCGGTTCGTCGTCTTCCTCCAGCAGTCGCTTAAGCTCATGAATTCCCTTCTTGTGGACAATTACGCCCTTATCGAACTTGCTCAGATCGACCCCTTCGATTTTGCGATCCACCATGGCCAGCCGATGGCCGTCCGTCGCAGCCATCCTGATCAGTCCCTCTTCGGGTCTCGTCTCGAGATAAACGCCATTCAAGTTATAACGCGCCTCCTCCGTCGAAACAGCGTAGAGAGTTCTCTCGATCATCTCCAGGAGTGTCCCCGACTCGATCTGCACAAGGCTCTTCTCTTCCCCTTTCGGGAGACCGGGATACTCTTCCGGAGGCAGCCCCACCAGCTTGAAATTGATCTTGCCGCACGAGATCTCCACGTATTTGTTCTCGCCCAAGCGGATAGTAATGTTCTCCTCCGGCAGCTCACGCGTTATCTCGAAGAGCTTCCTGGCCGATATCGTCGCGCTCCCCTTGCGAATCACCGTGGCGCCATAACCACCCCGAATGCCTATTTCGAGGTCCGTCGCCGAGATGAAAACCTTGTCCCCTTCGGCTTCTACCAGCGTATTCGCGAGAATAGGCATCGTATTCCGCTTCTCGACGATGGCCTGGATGCGCGCCAAGCCCTTGAGCAGGTGTCGTTGGGTGATTCGAAACTCCATGGTTTTTGTAACCTCACGGGAAGGGTGCGTGGACCTAAGAGTCTACCCCTATGGC
>CBDUXZ010000060.1:0-8678 GCA_965371325.1 uncultured bacterium
GAAAAAGGTACTCGATGGGAAGCGGACCCGACGCCAGGAAGGCGTTGACGCCGTCGGCATAGGCCTGGAGAATATCGCGCTCGCGCGTCGAGAGCACAGCTTCAGAGCGTGCGGCCGCGCGGCGCAGGCCGACGGTGCGGTTTCCGATGTCGCTATTGAGCTGGCTCGCGCCGAAAATCTCGGCCAGATCACCACTCACCTGACGGCGCAAGAGATCCATCTGGAAGAAGCGATCCCGGGCGTGCACGTAACCTTCCACCCGATTAAGATCGAGATCATTCTGCGCTATGATGTGCGGCACACCGTCGGTATCGAGCGTGACGCTCACGGGTTCGGTCAGCCCGGGCAGGACGATCGACGTGGCTGCGTGAGCGCCCGGCGGCAGCGCGAGCAGGGCGGCGAAAAGAGAGAAGACAAACGTCAAAGAAGCTATTGTTCGTATGACTCGCATTGGATCGGCCCTCCCAACAGAAATGTGTCACGAGACAATCAGGAACCCGTTGAAGTGGTGTTGGAACGCTAATTATAAAGCAAGAAACGTGCCTCCCGAGGGGCGGGCGGGCGCCTAAAAAGAGGGCCTAAATACGGGGGGTTTGGCGCCGACCGCAGGCGAGGATGGGCGTCGTGCCTGGGGAGTGGAAAACTTTTCGCGTAAATGGGCAAAGTTTTTCCGCGCCACCCCCATGTCATGTGACGCCCCCCCCTAAACTCTTGGGGTCTGACCCCATGATTTTACGAAACGATAAGACCGCCGGCGGGCGGGCGCCTCTTCTCGAGCGGTTGGCGCTTCACAGGCCCGAGATGCGCGCCTGGGCGATGTATGACTGGGCGAACTCCGCGATGGTCACCACCGTCGTCGCGGCGGTTTTTCCGATCTACTTCAACAACGTCGCCGCCGTGAATCTTCCGGAAGGCGTGGCCATGCAGCGCTTCGCCCTCGCCACCGCGCTCGGCCTTGCCCTGATCGCCGTCATCTCACCGGTACTCGGGGCCATCGCCGATTTTACCGCGGCAAAGAAGCGCTTCCTGGGCGGCTTTCTCGCCGTCGGTTGTCTCGCCACAGCCTGCATGTTCTTCATTCACCGGGGAGACTGGCTGCTTGCGCTCGCGCTCTTCGTTCTTGCCAACATCGGCGCCGCGGGCTCCTTCGTCTTCTACGACTCGCTGCTCCCCCACGTCGCGCGCTCGAACGAAATGGATCGCCTCTCCACATCGAGCTACGCGCTCGGTTACCTCGGCGGGGGGCTCCTTCTCACGCTGAACCTCGCGTGGATTCTCAAGCCCGGCCTGTTCGGCCTGCCCGCGGGCGAGTACCTGACCGATGCGCAATCAACACTCCCCGCGCGACTGGCGTTTCTGTCCGTGGCCCTCTGGTGGCTCGGCTTCTCCATTCCGCTTCTGCGCCGCGTGCCCGAGCCCCCGCGCTTTCTCGAATCAGATGAGCGGCTCGACATGATGGCCGTCCGCGTCGCCTTCACGCGCATTGGCGAAACGGTGCGGGAGCTTCGCGGCTACAGGCAGGCCTTCCTCATGCTGCTCGCCTTTCTCATATACAACGACGGGATTGGAACGATCATTCGCATGGCGGTCATCTACGGCGCGGAGATCGGGATCGGGCGAAACGCGCTCATCGGCGCAATCGTACTGGTTCAGTTTGTCGGCATTCCCTTCGCGCTGCTGTTCGGTGCGGTAGCCTCGCGAATCGGCGCAAAGCGCTGCGTCCTCATCGGGCTGGTCGTTTATGCCGGAATCACCGTACTTGCGTTTTTCATGCAGACGGCGACCCATTTCTTCGCCCTCGCCATCCTGGTCGGCATGGTCCAGGGCGGAACCCAGGCGCTCAGCCGATCGCTCTTTGCAAGCATGATCCCCCGGCACAAGTCGGCCGAGTTCTTCGCGTTCTTCGCTATTGCGGAGAAGTTCGCCGGAATCTTCGGCCCCGCCCTCTTCGCGGTCGTCATCATGCTGACCGGGTCAAGCCGAAACGCGATCATCAGCGTAATGCTCTTCTTTGTCGTTGGAGGGCTGCTTCTGCTCAAGGTCAACGAGGCGGAAGGAAGGCGTGTGGCCCGGGAGGCCGATGCTCCTTAAAGCTTCAGGACGAGACCGTCGTCGGCCGTCTCGAAGCCGCAGGTGCCCCGCCGGTTGGTCATCTCGGGACCGAGATGCGTCAGGATGATCCGACCGCAGTCGAACCTATGCTTGTGCGCCTCGAGCTGGAGGTAGTTGAGGTGGTAGGGGAAATCGCCGTCGTACTGGGTGCATTCGCTGATGAAGAGTTCGGCCCCCCGGACGAGATCCGGGAGCTCTTCGAACCATCCCGTGTCGCCGCTGTAAGCAATACGGAAGTCCTCCGTATCGACCATCACCCCGTGGGGCAGCGCGTCGGCCTGGTGGTTGGTTTCGAAAGCGCGGATGCCGACCGGACCGGCCGCCATCTCCCTGCCAACGTCGAAGGCCTCGTAACAAATCTCGAAGGGCCACCCCCCCCCATCCATACGGTGGCCCAGCGCCAGAGAGGCCGCCTCGATTTTTTCACGAACGTTTCCCGGGCCCACGATATGGATCGGCCGCCGGCGAACATCCTCATACTTTGCCGCAAGGAGAAAAAGCGGGACCCCGCCGAAGTGATCGCCGTGATAGTGGGTGATGACGATGGTGTCGATCTCGTCGCGCGGCACCTGAAGCGCCACGAGGCCGGTGAGGGTTGTAGGACCGCAGTCCAGCAGCGCGGCACCCCTCTTCGCGCGCAGAAGTATGGCGGACTGTCGCCGGCCGCCGGCACCAAAGGCGTCGCTCGTTCCGACGAAGATGACCTCGCTCATCAAACCTCCAGGAGGCGGCGGGAGGCGTGGCTATCGTGCAGCCAGTTTGCCGTGGCGGATGGCCGAGTGCAAGCCCGACCTGCGGACGTTTTCGGGCCTCAGTTACCTTTCGGCCACAAGGGTTTCAGCCAGGAGTGCGTTATGCCTTCCCCTGGAGAGGAGGCGATAAAAATCGAGGCATGGATCACGCTGAAGGAGCGGCGTAATCTTTCATGCGCACGGGGAGGCGCTTCGGGCCCCAGCACCCCGGGTCGGATTCGAAAACACCGGCACACCGGGTCCGGCAGGCGGCGCAGCGGCCCCCGGCATCGAGATTCCAGCGCGTCAGCACGTACCAGTCCCGCCCGATGATCTTCTCGCCGCAGTGGTGGCAGTAGGTGCTTCCCCCGCTCTCATCGTGAACGTTGCCCGTGTAGGCGTAGCGGACCCCGTTTTTCATTGCGATGTTGCGCGCCATCGCGAGCGTGGCGGGGGGCGTAGGGGGGGTGTCGAGCATCCGCCAATCGGGATGGAATGCCGTGAAGTGCATCGGGACATCCGGTCCGAGGTTCTCCACCACCCAGGCCGTCATCTCTTCGATCTCCGTCTCCGAATCGTTCTCGCCGGGAATGAGAAGCGTGGTGAGCTCGATCCAGACATCGGTTTCGCGTTTCAGATAAACGAGGGTCTCGAGAACGGGCTGGAGGCGGCCCGCGCAGATCTGTTTGTAGAAGCGTTCCGTGAACGCCTTCAGATCGACGTTGGCGGCGTCGATGTGGCGGAAGAGTTCGGCGCGGGGCTCCGGGCAGATCTCGCCGGCCGTGACCGCCACGGTCTTGATCCCCCCCGCATGGCAGGCCTCGGCCACATCCACGGCGTACTCGAGAAAGATGACCGGATCGTTGTAGGTGAAGGCGACGCTCCGGCACCCGAGATCCGCCGCCCCCCGCGCAATCATTTCCGGCGAAGCCGCGTCGGCCAGAATATCCGTCTCGCGCGACTTGCTGATGTCCCAGTTCTGGCAGAACCGGCACGCGAGATTGCAGCCCGCCGTTCCGAAGGAGAGTGTGGGGGTGCCAGGGAGGAAATGATTGAGCGGTTTTTTCTCGATGGGATCCACGCAAAAGCCGCTCGACCGGCCGTAGGTCATGAGCACGATCGCATCGCCCCGGCGCTCCCGCACGAAGCAGAGTCCGCGCTGCCCTTCCCGGAGCTGGCAGAAGCGGGGGCAGAGATCGCACTGGACTTTTCCGCCGGCGAGGGGGTGCCAGTAGCGGGTGGGCCAATCGCCGGATGAAATGCCGCCTGAAGGCGTTTTTTCGGCCATGCTTCCCGAACCTCTCAGACTCTCCTTGCCACCCACAGGCCCCGGCAGCATTCTATGGGCCTGCGGGCCGCCCCGCAATGAGAGGACGCGCAAAAGGCCGAGGCAGGCCGGGTCACCCACGACAATGGGCACCGACAACAGGGGATGCGTACCCATGACGAGCGAAACCGACACGCGAAAACCGGCCGCTGCGGGCCTCTTCTATCCCGCCGAGGCGGAAGAGCTCCGTGAAACCGTTCGCCGTTTCCTGGGAGCCCATCCGGGCGAAGGGAGCGCGCCCAAGGCCATCATTGTTCCCCACGCCGGCTACGTTTACTCCGGACCGATCGCGGCTTCCGCTTACGCCAGGGTGGCCGTGGCACGCGAAACGATCCGGAATGTTGTTCTTCTCGGCCCTTCCCATCGCGTCCGGTTCAGTGGACTGGCGGCCAGCGGCTCCGACGCCTTCGAGACACCCCTCGGCGAGGTTCCAATCGACAGACGGGCGATCGCGTCAGTGATGGAGCTTCCGCAGGTTTGCGTCCTCGACGCCGCACACCGCACAGAGCACAGTCTCGAAGTTCAAATTCCCTTCCTGCAGATGATTCTCGACGCGTTCGTGCTGGTGCCCTTCGCGGTGGGAGACGTGGAGGCGCCGACGGTGGCAGAAGTGATCGAGAAGCTCTGGGGCGGGGAAGAAACCCTAATCGTCGTCAGCTCCGATCTCAGTCACTACCACGACTACGACACCGCATGCGGGCGGGATGAGGGCACGGCCGGGGCCATCGAGGCGCTTCGCTACGAGGACATTCAGTATGACGACGCCTGCGGGCGGGATCCCGTCAACGGGCTGCTCTATCTCGCCCGCCAGAAGGGAATGAAGGCAACGCGTCTCGATCTTCGAAACTCCGGCGACACGGCGGGCGACCCGGATCGGGTCGTGGGCTACGGTGCCTTCGCCTTCGCATGAAAGCGCCCGGGCGGAGGATCAATTTTCCCGGGGTGCCCGCGGATGGCGAGCGAGCCGCCTCTCCCCGGGCGGCCGGAGCCGGAGTAGGGTAGGTTTAGGTTACGGAGAGGGAGCAGCCTTGAGGGTGGTGGGTGGAGGAAGCCGATGGCAACCGAGAAGGCCCTGAAGAGCCAGCCGGAAGAGGCGGCGTACGTTCCCGAGCGATTCCGGATCGCGGATCGCGCGGCGATCGATCGCCTCTCCGGAGAGATTCGCGCGCTGGCGAAGAAGAAGAACGCCCTCATTGTGGCGCATAACTACCAGCTTCCCGAGGTTCAGGATGTCGCCCATTACGTGGGGGATTCCCTGGGGCTCGCCAGGGAAGCGCAGAGGGCCGAGCACGAGCGCATCGTCTTTTGCGGCGTCCACTTCATGGCCGAGTCGGCCAAGATTCTGAACCCCGACAAGAAAGTGCTTCTTCCGAATCTCTCCGCCGGCTGTGCGCTGGCGGATTCCATCAGTCCCGAGTCGCTCCAGGACTGGAAGGAGCGTTACCCCGACTACACCGTCGTGACCTACATCAACTCAACGGCCGACGTAAAGGCCATGTCTGACATCTGCTGCACCTCGGCCAACGCCGCCTCCGTCGCCCGGAGCCTCCCCGGAAAGAAGATCCTCTTCACGCCAGACCGGCATTTGGGAAACTGGGTCGCCAGGCAGGTGCCGGAAAAGGAGTTCGCCATCTATGACGGCGTCTGCCCCACCCACGACGTCCTGCGCGACGCTTCGGTGGAGAGGGCCAGATCCTTCTCGCCCGACGCCGTGGTCATCGCCCACCCGGAGTGCCGCGAGGACGTCATCGCAATGGCAAACGAGGTCTGCTCCACGACCGGCATGATCGGGGCGGTCGAGCGCCACCCGGAAGCGAAGACCTTCATCATCGCCACGGAGTGGGCGATGATTCACCGCTTGAAGAGGGAATTCCCCGACAAGGAATTCGTCTCCGCGGACGGCTGCATCGGCTGCCGGCTTCACTGCCCGTACATGAAGATGAACGATCTTCCCGCCGTGAAGCGGGCCCTTGAAGAGGACGTCTTCGAAATCGAGGTGCCCGACGACGTCGCGACCGGCGCGCGCCGCGCATTGGAGCGCATGATGGCGGTTCCGCGGGACAACTGATACTTCAGGCCGCCCCTTCGGGGCGCCAGCGCTCGTCCTCGCCCAGCCGCCGGGTCATCTCTTTCACGTTGATTGGCCGGCTAAAGTAATAGCCCTGCATCAGGTTGCACCCGTGTGCTCGCAGGAAGGTAAGCTGCTCGAGCGTTTCCACCCCTTCCGCGATCACGCAAACATCCAGGCTCTTTGCCATCGCAATAATCGCCTCCACGATGGCGGCGTCCTCGGCGTCGCCCGGAATGTCCTGCACAAAGGAGCGGTCGATCTTCAGAATGTCGATGGGAAAACGCTTGAGGTACCTGAGGGAGGAGTAGCCCGTACCGAAGTCGTCGATCGCGATGTGCACGCCCATCTCCTTCAGGGCGCCCAGTGTCGCGAGCGCGTCTTCCTCGTTGTGCATGAAGGTGCTCTCCGTAAGCTCGAGTTCCAGGAAGCCCGGATCAAGCCTTTCCTCTTCCAGCACCCGTGTAACCGTCTTAACCAGGTTTTTCTGATTGAACTGGCGGTTCGAGAGGTTCACGCCGACGCGAAGGCGAGGGAGCCCCGCGTCCTGCCAGGCCCGGGCCTGCGCGCAGGCGCTCTTCAATACCCAGTCGCCGATCGGGAAAATAAGTCCGGTCTCCTCGGCGAGCTGGATGAATTCGATCGGCTGGACAATTCCCCATCCCGGGTGCTTCCACCGAATGAGCGCCTCCACCCCGACGAGCCTTTCGCTTTCCATGTCGACCTGCGGCTGGTACACCAGGAAGAACTCCTCGCGCTCCACCGCCCGGCGGAGCGCATTCCCCATCTGCAGGTTCCGAGACGCCTTCGCGTTCATGACGGGTGAGTAAAACTGGTGGTTGTTCCGCCCCAGTTGCTTGGCCCGCTGAAGGGCGGAGTCGGCGTTCTTGAGGAGCGTCTCAGCGTCGTCGCCGTCGCTGGGGTACACACTCGAGCCGATGCTGACCGAAACGAAGAGTTCATGATCATCGATGAGTGAAGGCTTCCTGAACTCGCTCATGAACTTGTCGACGACTTTGGCCACGTCGTCGGGCTCGGTTAGCTCGGACAGAAGCACCGAGAATTCGTCACCCCCGAGCCGCGCGACGGTATCATTGGCGCGCAGGCACCCGGTGAGCCTTTCGGCGACCCGCTTGAGTAACCGATCGCCAATCGTATGGCCCAGCGTATCGTTAATGGTCTTGAAGTGATCAAGATCGAGTATCAGAACAGCCAGAATGCGGTCGTAGCGACGGGCGCGCGCCAGCGCCAGCTGTAGACGATCATAGAGGAAGGGGCGATTGACGACGTTCGTCATGCTGTCGTAGCGGGACATGTGACGGAGCCGCTCCTCCATATTCTTGATCTCAATCGCGTAGCGCATCGCGCGCACAAACGTATCGCCAGTTTCGCCGGTCTTTCCCTTGATCAGATATTCCTGGGCTCCGTTCTCGATAGCCTGGTTCTTCAGTACTTCGTCATTGGTGTCACCGAGCACCACGATCGGCGTCATGAGCGCCATCTCGCGCACCTGCGAAACCGTAGAAACGCCCCTGGAGTCGGGAAGGTTGAGATCAAGGAGGACCACATCGAAGGTCTCTTCACTGAACTGGCGGAGAGCATCGCTGAGCCGTGACGCTCGGCGGAGCGCGAACCAGTCACGCCCGTCCTCGCCCAGAAGCGCTTCGAGGGAGGCCGCATCGCGGTCGTCGTCTTCCACCAGGAGGATGTCGATGTGCTTGCGGGGCATTCGGATTCCAGCGTGAGACAGTTCGCTTGACGCTCCCGTCGCACCGGGCGGCGGGCCTTCGGACATGGCCGGCCGCATTCCCCAAAACAAGGGTACGGGCCGGACACGAAAACCTTTAGTATTTTCGGCTTGTTCAGGGGAAATCTTGAGGGCTTTACAAAGAAAGGAAGGACAGGTTGCCGGCCGGCTTTTATGCCGAATCGTCAGGCGCCAGGGCGGCCACGAGGGCGAGGTCACTTTGCCTGACCTTGTCGACGTCGAAGTCCTTCGCGCTTCGGGCCATTCGCGTAAGCGCCTCTCCTATCGGCATGACCGGCTCCGTCTCACCCCGCTTCACCCGGATCCACCGGACCGGGTTCACGCGGGCCACGACGTAGGCGCGCAGGTAAGGCGACTTGAAGCCGCGCTCCTGCAGCGCCTTCACGATTTTCGTCACCCGCGTATCGATATCCCTCAACCGTGAAGCCCATCCTTCGCGCTGGCGAAGACTCGACCTCAGCGTCCTGGTTGGCTCGAAGCGATCCACCTTTCGGAGCACGGGGTGATAGGCGCCGCCGGAGAACCGCTTCTCCGACTCATAGAGAATGCCGAGGGTAATGAGCGGCGCCGCTTCGAATTCGGCCTCGTAGTCGCTTTCGCGCGCCCGGGAATTTCTCGCGGCGATCTCCCGGGCCATTCGAATGACCTCGAGGCTCCGGTCGCGCAGGTTGT
>CBDUXZ010000061.1:0-8665 GCA_965371325.1 uncultured bacterium
ACCGCATCGACGGCATCCTCTACGAAGTTCTGAAACCGCCGAAGCGCCTGCAGTCCAGCATCACCTCACGGGTCAAGATCATGGGGCGGTTGAACATCGCCGAGAAGCGATTGCCACAGGACGGGCGGATTCGAATCAAGATCGCGGGACGGGACATCGACATTCGCCTCTCGACGATCCCGACCAGCTTCGGTGAGCGGGTCGTCATGCGGCTCCTCGATCGATCGAACGTGATGCTGGAACTCTCACAAATCGGTTTCACGCCCGACCAGCTCGAGACGACCGCCAAGCTCATCAAACGAAGCCACGGCATCATCCTCGTCACGGGACCGACCGGGAGCGGCAAGACCACGACGCTCTACGCGGCGCTGGAGAAGATCAACACGCCGGACAAGAACATCATCACGGTTGAGGATCCGGTCGAGTACCAGCTCGAGGGGATCGGGCAGATCCAGGTCAACCCGAAGATTAACCTGACTTTCGCGAATGCCCTCCGGTCCATCCTGCGGCAGGACCCGGATGTTATTCTCATCGGTGAAACGCGCGATCTCGAAACGGCCGAGATCGCCATCCAGGCATCACTCACCGGTCACCTTGTGTTCAGCACCCTCCACACGAACGACGCCTCGGGTGCCATCACGCGGCTCATTGACATGGGGATCGAACCTTTCCTCGTGTCCAGCTCTCTCGTGGCCATCTACGCGCAGCGGCTTGTGCGTCTTGTCTGCGGGAAGTGTGCAGAGCGCTCTGACCTGACTGATCTCGAGCTTCAGCAGCTCGGGCTCGGCGCTTCGGCCGCCGGAAACGGCGGCGTATCTCGCGCCAGGGGATGCGAGAGCTGCCTGAACACCGGCTACGCCGGGCGGGCGGCCATTTATGAAATCCTGCTCGTCGATGATGCGATCCGCACGCTTGTCCTCAAGAATGCCGACTCGAACACGATCAAACGGGCGGCCCTGCAAAACGGCATGAAAACCCTGCGAATGGACGGCGCGCAACGCGTGCTGGCGGGCGCCACGACGACAGAGGAAGTGCTGCGCGTGACGGCGGACGACGAGATCAACCTCTAGGTTCCACCCTCCCCCATCGCGCCACGAGGCGGGCGGCGATCGCGGGATCAGGGACACTGAAGGGTCGATGGCGGTTTTCGTTTACAAGGGGCTCGATGCCTCCGGGGAGAGCACCCAGGGGATCATCGACGCCGATTCCCCCAAACTTGCCCGGCTGAAGCTCCGCAAGACGGGCGTGTTCACGACTGACCTCACCGAGGAGCAGCAGCGCACGCCCGGTGGCGCCCGGGGCGCGATCCTCGGCGAAGCCCTCCAGAAACAATTCTCCTTCAGAGAGATATTCGGTCGGGTAAGCGAGGAGGAGAAGTCCGTCGTCACACGCCAGATGGCCACGCTCGTCGGGGCGGGCATCCCCCTCGTCGAAGCGCTCACCGCGCTCATCGATCAGGTCGATAATCCGAAACTCAAGGTGGTGGTGGGGCAGGTGCGCCAGCGGGTGAACGAGGGCGCATCGCTTGCCGACGCGATGGCCCAGCATTCAGGAATTTTCTCTCCCCTCTACGTGAACATGGTCCGGGCGGGAGAGGCGGGCGGCGCCCTCGAGGTGGTTCTCGAGCGCCTCGCCGACTACCTCGAAAACCAGGTACGGCTCAGGAACCGGGTATCGGCGGCCACCGTCTACCCGATGGTGATGTCCGTGATGGCCGTGATCTTCATCGGGGTGCTCGTCACCTTCGTGGTTCCCAAGCTCACCGAGATTTTCAAGACCCTCAACCAGCCGCTTCCCTTCGCCACCATTCTTCTTATTCGTGTCTCTGATTTCATGGCCGCGTGGTGGTGGGCGGTGCTGCTTGTCACCGGGTTGCTCTGGTTCCTGTTCCGGCGCTGGAAGACGACCGAGACGGGGAGGCCCGTCTGGGACACTTTTGTGCTCCGGATCCCCGGCGTGGGCCGCCTGGTCCGGACCGTCGCGGTGGCTCGTTTTTCGAAGACCCTGGCCACGCTTCTGGCGAGCGGGCTCCCCCTTATTCAAGCCCTCGAAATTGTTCGAAACATAGTCAATAATGCGGTGCTGGAGAAAGCGCTGGATGATGCGCGCGAAAGCATCACCGAGGGCGCCAGCATCGCGCAGCCGATGGCGGCCAGCCGGCAGTTTCCGCCGCTGCTGACGCACATGATTGCAATCGGAGAGCGCTCAGGGGAGCTCGAGAGAATGCTGGCGAAGGTCGCAGAAGCCTATGACAACGAGGTCGAGACGACGATCGCGAAGATGACCTCATGGCTCGAACCGGTCATGATTTTGATTATGGCAGGTATCGTCGGGATGATCATCGTTTCGATCCTCATCCCGATCTTCAACATCAACCAGGTCATCGGCTGAGCGACGGCGTCCGGCGCCGCATCGCCTGGTGGTGGCACGAGGTTTGGCATGAACGAGAAGCAGAGGAAATTTCTGCGGGCACGGTCCGGTTTCACCCTTATCGAGATCATGGTGGTGGTGGTCATCATCGGACTGTTGCTCACCGTCGTGGCGAGCAACATCATCGGGCAGCTCGGAACCGCCGAGAAGGTGAAATCCCAGGCGGATATCCAGGGGCTGGAGACCGCACTTGCGCAGTACCGCCTCGACAATGGCTTCTTCCCGACCACCGAGCAGGGGCTGGAGGCGCTCATCCAGAAGCCCACGGGCGAGCCGGTCCCCTTTGCCTGGCACGGGCCCTACCTGAAGGGGCATACCGAGGTGCCGAGGGACCGGTGGGGAAACGAGTACCTCTACCTCAGCCCCGGCGTGCACAACGCCAACAGCTATGATGTCTGGACCCGCGGGAGCGATGGCCAGGACGGCGGCGAGGACGCCGGGGCCGACATCGGCAACTGGCAGCCGCCGGCCGGAGAAGGCCAGGCGACCGCCGCCCGATGACACGAGGCTCACGGAACACCGGGCCGATTCCCCCGCGAGCGGTCCGCGAGCAGGGCTTCACCCTGATTGAGATCATGATGGTCTTGCTGCTGATCGCCATGGTCTTTACGCTGGTGATCCCGCAGTTCGAGGCCCGCACCCACGCCGAACTCAAGCGAAGCGCCCTGCGGCTTGCCGCGACTATCGAACACACCTTCCACCAATCCGCCTTCAGACGGGAAACCCTCAGGCTGCACTACGATCTGGAAGGTTCACGCTACTGGCTCGACCGCTTCGTGGATCCGGCGGCAAAAAAGGACCGGCTTGCGTTCGACGCGGGAGGCCCTTCGGGGAAAGACGATTTCGATCGCGCCCCGGAGGAAGACGAAGACGTCGAAAACCCGGAAAAATCCCACTACGTCATGGATCGCAAAATCCTGGCGGAGCCCGTCACCCTGCCGGACGGCGTCTTCATCACGTCCGTGAGCACGCAGTATCTCGAGGAAGCCACCGAGGGGGAGGCCTTCACACACTTTTTTCCCGACGGGTACGCCGAGCCCACGGTCCTCTACATGGCCGACACAAGCGGCGGTGAGTACACGCTTTACGTTTCACCTATCAGCGGCCGCGTGAAGGTTCTTCCGGGACATAAAGAGTTCCAGGTGGAGATGAAGGAGGAGCGGACGTGAGCACGCGCGGTTTCACGCTCATCGAGGTCATGGCGGCCGTTGTCATTCTGGCAATCGCCCTTCTGAGCCTTCTCCGCGCGAACAACCAGACTATTTACCTCAAAGCTCACGCCCGGGACCTTACCACCGCCACGCTTCTCGCCCAGGAGAGACTCGCCGAGTTCCGCCTCGATCCCGATTCACTCGAAGAGGAGAGCGAGGGGGACTTCGGCGATCGTTTCCCCTACTGGCGCTGGATCGTGATGAAGGAAGAGGTGGAGACTCCTTTTAACTACTCCGACCTCGATTCCATCCAGACCGTCTCAGGCGCGCCGATCTCGGAGCAGAGAAGCGCGCAGCCACAGCAGTCCAGGCTCGGCCAGGAGAAACTCTCGACGCTCTACAAGCTCACGCTAACGGTTCTCTGGCCGGAAGGGGTTTCAGAAGGAGCGCTGTCAATCGTCGAGTACCTTGCGATCGCCCGGGAGGAACCGGTTTCGTTGGGAGGCCCGTCATGAGAGGGCGCGTGCAGCCCAGGGCGGGGTTTACGCTTCTCGAAGTAATGATGGCCCTGGTCATCACGGGATTGGTCCTGACAATGGTCTATTCGAGTTTCTCCGCCGTCATGGAAACGCGGGAGCGCGTTACCGCAGCGACGGACACCAACATGACGGCCCGGCTCGTACTCTCGCGCATGGCTCGCGAGATTGAGAGCGCATTCATCGTGCAGCGCGCGCAGGACTCACCCCCCGAGTCCAGGTATACGCACTTTGAAGGCGGTCAGGACGAAATCGACGGGCTGGCGGCGGATCGAATATCCTTCACGACCTTCGCCCACACCAAGCGCGGGGTGGACGCCGATGAATCTGATCAGGGCATCATCTCCTATGAGGGCGGGTTGTTTCCCTCGGATGATGGGGGCGAAGACACTCTGGCCCTCATCCGGCGCGAATGGCGTCGCGTTGCGCCAGCAGGGGAAACACAGACCTACAAACCCGTTCCCCTTCCCATCGCGGAAGGGATCGAGGGCTTCCGGCTCCGCTTCCTCGAGGAGGGGGGGGACTGGGTGACCGAGTGGAACTCGACTGATCTGCGAACCCTCGACACCCTTCCGGCCGCAGTCGAGATCACGCTCAGCCTGGCCGACGGACTCGGGGGGGTGAAGGAGTATCTCACCGTTGTCAATCCGCGAATCGATCCCATTGTCCGCGATAGCCTGCTCGGGACGGAGGGCGAAACGGTGATTGATGAAGAAGACGACGAGGAGATCAGCGGGACGGATGATAAGGCGACCGGCGATGCGCCGGCCGGAGGCGCGGCAACCGGAACACCGGCGCGACCGGGGAGCCGGGAGGAGCCTCTTGAACCTGTACTCTAGTGAGCGTGGCGCGGCTCTCCTCATGGTCGTGCTCGTCGTGACGCTGCTGACGGCGGTCATCGTTGATTTCAGCTACAGATCCCGGCTCGACGCCAGGCTCGCCGCCAATGTCCGCGACCATACTATCGCGGCCTCCCTCGCGCGATCGGGCTACGAGGTGGCCCTGGCCCTGCTCCTGGAGGATGCGGCCGAAATCCAGGATCTGGGAAGGCACCGCGAGCTGCAGAAGTCCAGGGGAATCGCGGTCAGCGAGCTCCTCAGGCGGCAGCGGGGGCAGGCCGTGCAGGCGACGACGGTCGGGATCGATTCGCTCCAGGAGGGATGGGCGCGGATGGATCTCCTCGAAATTCCCCTCGAGGAAAACCAGCAGCTCCATGTGGAGGTGTCCGATCTCGCCGGGCGGATCAATCTGAACGCGATCATCACCCGGAATGAAGCGGGTGTCGAGAAACTGAACAAGCCGGTTTTCGAACAGCTCTTGACCCTTATCGATCAGTCGCTCGACAATCTCGGCCTCGATGACGGAGGGGAGATAGCGGATCTCAGCGCCGAAGATATCGCCTACGCGATTGCCGATTGGGTCGACGCGGACGAAATTCGCCTGTCGGACGGAAGCTTCGAGGATCAATATTACAACAGCCTCGAGCAGGCCTACTCGTCCAAGAACGGCCCCTTCGACTCGGTCGCGGAGATGCAACTCGTTGAGGGCGTGGATGACGATCTATATGCCGATCTCCGGAACTCGGTAACGGTCTATCCTTTCGCGGGGGGGGGTCAAATCAATGTCAACACGGCTCCGGAGAGTGTGCTGAAATCGATACGTTTCCGGGAAAGCCAGGCCACCGCGTCGCCGGAACCCCTCGGCGACGACGGTGTGGCCCGCATCCTGGGAGCGCGTGAAGAGGGCCTGGCGATCACCACCCTCCAGGAGTTCCTGGAGGTTCTCGGTTTCGACCCGGCGGCGGTCATTACTCCCGAGCCTGTCTTTGCCAGCAATTATTTCCTGATCAGGTCGGCCGGCCTGTTGGACGAGAGCGTCGCTCACCTCGAAGTGGTGGTGGATCGATCGGACAGCTACCCCAGGGTACTCTACTGGCGGTCGGAGTGAAGGAAAGGCCCGTTCGCGCCGATGTTACCGGTGGGGCCGGATTCGGGCCTTCTACACCCCTGTGAGGGGGCGCGCTCGCGGATATGGCATGCGCGCCGCAGCGGGCTTGCTAGAATGAGCCGGAGCAGAGAGTCTCCGGGAGAAGGGAGAAGGCGTTGTATCGGCGTGTACTGGGCCTGGACATCGGCAGCTACAGCCTGAAGGCAGTTCTCAGCCGGGGCGGTCTGGGCCGGCTCGAGGTCAGGCGTTTCATGCAGTATCCCCTCGGGGCTTCAGGCGAAGACGATCTCGCCTCGGCCATTCGTCAGGCAATGGCGCGGTTTCGCCAGGAGGAGGATCTGACCGGCGTGGAGTTCGTGTGCGCCTTTCCGGGACCGAGGGCTTCGTTCCGGCGTCTCCAGCTCCCCTTCACGGACGCCAGGAAGATCAATCAGACCGTCCCCTTCGAGGTTGAAACCCAGGTTCCCTACGAGATCGATGATCTTCTTCTCGACTATCAGATTCTCGAGAAGGGGGCCGAGAGCGCCCAGATTCTGGTAGGCCTGACACAACGCGAGGCTTTGCGCGAGTTGCTCGGCACGTGCGAGGCCGGCGGCATCGACCCCCGGATTCTCGACTTCGATGCCACCGCGCTTTCCAACGTCGCCCCCTTCCTCGAGGAGGGGGACGGCTTCGTCTTCATCGTGGACCTCGGCCACGCAAAGACATGCCTCTGCGGACTGAAGGAGGGGAAGCTTCACTCCGTTCGCTCCATCCCTATGGGGGGACGGGCGCTGACGGAGGCACTGCAGCAGGATCTCGGCGCTGAGCGCGAAGAGGCCGAGCGGCGCAAGCACGAGGCAGGGCTCGCGTTGATTGGAAGCGCGACTCCCACCTTCGCGCGCTCGCTTGATCGGCTTGTCAAGGAGATCGAACGCACCTTGAACGCGGCGGAGAATGCCTCCCTCGGCCGTCCCGACCGGCTGCTCCTTTGCGGCGGTACCGCGCAGACGCGAGGAATCTCCGAGTACCTGCAGGATCGCCTCGGTGTTCCCTGCAACCCCCTCTCCCTGAAGCGTGATGATCGCCTGGCCTGGAGTCCGGGCGAGGAAAACTCGCTCCTTCTTCCCCAGGCACTGGGGCTCTCTCTTCGCGGCACACTCTCCGCACCCGTGTCGAGGCTGAACCTTCGCCGGGATGAGTTCATCTACCAGCGTGACTTCCAGGTGGTGCGCCAGAAGTTCATGCCGAGCTTTGCAATCGCCACTGCGCTCATCGTTCTTCTTTTTTCCGGCATGCTGATCAGGACCATTAATAATCGCTCAATCGCCGCTGACATCGAAAGCCAGATTGAGAAAATTTTCCGTGAGACGAATCCTGACGTAACCCGCATTGTCGATCCAATCGCCCAGATGCAACTCAGTCTGACAGACATGAAGCGCAGGACCGAGGCACTGGGGCTCTACGCCGGAAATGTTACCGCCCTCGATGTCCTCCGGGAAATTTCCACAAGAGTCCCGCCCGCTCTGGACGTCACATTGAAGGTTCTCTCCATCGACGAAGACAGGATCAGGTTTCAGGGCACGACAAGGAGCTTCGAGCTGGTGGAACGACTGAAGACCGAGCTGGAGAAGATCCCCTTCTTCAGCAGCGTGAATGTGGGAGACGTCAGATCGGAACGTGACGGAGGGAAGAGCTTTAACGTCACCATCATTATGGGAACGCGAGCCGTGAGAACCGCACCGCCGGCCGGCGACGGGAGAACCTGAGATGGGTCTCCGCCAGAGAACAGAGAGCCTGCTCGATCCGCTGCGGCGCTATCAGGTGAAGTTTGCCGATTTCATCGATCAGCGAACGCTCCGGGAGCGCCAGATGCTGGCGGCCATGGCGGTTGCCTTCGGGCTCTGGCTTCTCTACTGGGTCGTGGCCGGGATGCTTTTGAACCCGCTGCACGATTCAAGAAAACTGATCGCAGTCCGCGAGAGTGCGCTTCGCGAAATGCTCATTCTCCGGTCGGACTACCAGCGCATCCAGTTCCAGGTAGCCGCGCTGGAGAAGATGATCCGGAGAGGTCCCCACGGAAATGTGCTCTCCAGGCTCGAGACCATGGCGAATCAGGCCCAGATCAAGGACAAGATCACGTCGATGGATCCGAAAAACGCCCCCCCCAATGACCTCTACAGGGAGTACGTCATCGAGGTGCGTCTCGCGAACGTGAACCTCAAGCAGCTGGTGGACTACCTCTACCGGATTGAGAGCTCGGGACAGCTCCTGAAGATCAAGAGACTTCGCATCAAGGTTCGCTCCGACAACGCCAAGTATCTCGACGTGAACTTCCGTGTCTCCAGCTTCGAGCCCCTCCCGGCCGGCGCCAGGGCCGCGCGGGGCCGACAGGCCCGGAGCAACCGCTGAATCCGAAGGGGCGCGACAAAGTCAAATCTTATCCAGGCTTTGTTCGAGATCGGCGATGAGATCGTCGGCGTCCTCAATTCCCACCGAATATCGAACGAGTGAATCGGCGATACCCATCTCGCGCCAGCCTGCCGGCCCCAGCTCGTAGTAGCTCATCAGCGCAACGTTTTCGACGAGACTCTCGACCCCCCCGAGGCTCGGGGCGATGCG
>CBDUXZ010000062.1:0-8621 GCA_965371325.1 uncultured bacterium
CACGACCTTTACCGTGACGATCCCCATCACGGAGGTCGCCGAGGCTTCGGAGGGAGCGGCGCTGGACCTGGCCACTGAAAGCTCCGTCGCTGTGGAGCTTAGCGAGGCGGCGCTCGGCGGGTTCGAGGATGCCGCCGAAACGCTCCCAGAAGACGCCGAAGATGAGAAGAAACCGCTGGTTCTCGTTGCGGACGACAATAGCGACATGCTCCGCTTCATGTCCGATGCGCTTGGCTCGGATTACCGGGTTATTACCGCCCGGGACGGGATTCGCGCCTTGCGCCTCGCGACCGAGAGACAGCCCGACCTCCTGGTTCTCGACGTCATGATGCCCGGGATCAACGGGATCGAGCTCGTTCGCCGCTTGCGGGAGTCCGAGGTCACATCGAGAGTCCCGATAATCATGGTGACCGCCCGTGTCGGGCTGGATGAGAAGATCAAGGGAATGCAGCGGGGCGCCAACGACTATCTCTACAAGCCCTTCAGCGTCGCCGAGTTCAAGGCGCGGATATCGGGTCTTCTTCGTCTCCGGAGCATGGAGGGGGAGCTCCAGTCGCGGAACCAGGAGCTCGAGTCGAAGAACGTCCGGCTGGAAGAGCTCATCATCCACCAGGAAAAGCTCTCAGCGCTTGGCGAGCTGCTGGCGGGAACGGCCCACGAGCTGGCGACGCCCATCGCCTACCTTGCCTCCAACGCCCGGACGCTGGAGGGATACCTGGGTGATCTTGAAATTTTCGTCCGGAAGGCGCTGACCCGTCTGCTCGAGGACGAGTCGATGCAGAGCCTCGCGGAGAAACTCGATCTGGAAAATATCCTGGAGGACCTCAGCGATCTTTCCCGTGGATTTCTCGAGGGAGGCAACCGGGCCGTGGAGATCCTCAGGAATCTCAAGACCTACTCGCGCAGGGACGCGCAGGCGGTTAGCAGCACGGACCTGCGGGTGTGCATCGAGAGCAGCCTCATGCTTCTTGCCGGCCAGACCAAGGGACGGGTTCAAATCCATCGCGAGGATGACCCGCAACTCCCGACGATCCGATGCGTAGAGGGTCAGATCAAACAGGTGATCGTGAACCTGGTTGCCAACGCCGCCCAGGCTATTCCCAAAGAGGGAGAGATCTGGATTACCACGAGGCTCCACCCGAAAGGAGCGCCGGGATTCTCCACCCCCTGTATCGAGCTTTCGGTTCGCGATTCAGGGCGGGGCATTCCGAAGGACTTGCTCCAGGAGATGTTCCGCCCCTTCGTGACCACGAAGGAGGGGGGGAGCGGGACCGGTCTGGGGTTGCCGATCGCGCGGGACATCGTGAACCGTCACGGCGGGCAGATTTCCGTCGAGAGCGAGCAGGGCCGCGGGACAACCTTTACGGTCTACCTTCCCCTGAGCTCTTTCCCGGATGATCCGGGGGGAGATTTTACGCCTGGCCCGGGCTCTCTCCCTTCCACTCCTTGATTCGCCGCATCCCTTCTTCGAAATCCACAGCCGGCGTGTAGCCCAGGAGCCGGTGAGCTTTTTCCCACCTGAAGACGGTGTTGCGCCCCATCACCGCCACCCCGTAGCGGCTGATGGGAGGGGGCGACTTTTTTCCCAGGAGGCGCCACGCCCATTCGAGGAGCGTGGCCACCGAGAATGCGACCCCGTAAGGCAATGATCCCGACGGAGGAGGGACCCCCACCGCTTCGCAGAGGCACGTAATGAAACGGCGTATCTCGACCGGTTCCCGATCCACGGCGAAGAACGCCTCGCCGCCCGCCGCGTCACGTTCCGCGCAGAGAAGGAGTCCGTCCACGACGTTATCGATATAACTGAGAGAAACCTGTCCCAGCCCACCCCCCACCAGCAAGAGCTGGCCTTTCCGGGCGAGCCCTTCGATGCGAGGAAGAATAGTCGTGTCTTGCGGACCCCAGATCATGTGAGGGCGAAGGGCGGTTGTAAACAGGCTGGCGCCATGGGCCGCCAGCACCCTTTTTTCAGCTTCGGCCTTCGTTGCGCTGTAGTAGTCCCGATGTCGCGCGGGAATGGGAAGGCTTTCATCGGTGCCGAGGTGATCGTCGAAGGCGAAGATCACGCTCTGTGTGCTTACGTGGACGAGACGCTGAACGCGTTCTTCCAGGCAGGCGTCGATGACATTCTGTGTTCCCCCGACGTTGCACTGGAAAAACTGCTCGTAGGTACCCCAGTCCGAAGCCAGCGCCGCCACATGATAAACGATCTCGGTGCCGCGCGCGGCCTGCGCGACCGATGCGCGATCGGTGATGTCGCCCTCCGAAAGCTCCACGCCGAGCCCTTTCAGCCGACGGGTATCGCTTGTCGGCCTCACGAGCGCGCGCACCTTGTCTCCCCGTGATACGAGGCGCTCTACGAGACGCCCGCCGACAAACCCTGTTCCGCCAGTCACGAGTACGCTCATGACGACCCCCTCCCTGATTAATCGAGATGCAGCCCACAAACGCGCCGCGAATAGCCCGATGATCGGTTGCGCGCAGGAACGAAATCAGGCGCCGGACGAAGGCGCCGGCCGGTGGGCGGCGAGGCGGGCGACGGCTTTTCTATCGCCGGCTTCCAACTCGAAAACGCCCTCCGTGTACTCCTCGATGACAAGATCCTCGAAAGCCGCCCTCAGTTCTCCGGGGCGCAGAAGAAAATCGGGGTTCGACGGACGCCCGGCCTTGCTCACACGCGGGTGCTCGGTCGTGAAGGTCTCGAAGAGTATCCATCCGTCGGGCGCCAGCGCATCCTTCAGTGCGGGCAGAAGATCCCGCTGGAGGTAATTCACGTTCACGATGAGGTCGAATGCGAGGCCGGCCGATTGCTCTTCCGAAACGAACGGTGCGAGCCCGTGCTCTTCGAGATCGACCACACGTCCCTCGAAGGGAAGGTCCCTTGCCTCGGCCCGTGCCCGTACACGTGCAACCGCCGGCGCCTCGCGATCGACACCCAGAACGTGAAATCCCAGGGCGGCCAGGTGGAGGGCATGGCGCCCTTCGCCCATCGCGACATCCAGCGCGCTCCCTCGCGGCACACGGGAGAGCCATTTGAGAACGAAGGCCGAAGGCGAACTCTCCGTCGGGTCTTGGTTGTTTCTTCGATTCACCGGGTTCCCGATTTGGAACGAGACCGCGTCGCAGTATACCGCATCTTCCGGATTTCGAGTCTCGCGCCCATGGGATCGGCATCAACCCGTCTTTTCTGGAAACAAAAAACCCATTGTTTGACAGAAGGTTGTATGTCCTTTACAGAAATGGCATTAATAGACGCCCGTCCCCACATCCCCGATCGTCTCGACCGATCCCCCTCACATGGTCGCTCCCCTCGCTGCGCCGTGGGCGCATCAAGGGGCGCTCTGCAGGTTCTCTGGCCGCCCCGGCCGGGGCCCGAAAGGCTCCAATTCCCCGGAATGATGCCTGTCGATGTAATCGTTGACAACAGCCCGCAACGGTCTGTAACTTGACTAAAATTTCAATGGGAGCGGGCTCGTGAGAGCATATTGGGGGAGGTGCCTTAAGATGAAGATGTTCAGTGGATCGCTGGCGGTGCTCATCGCGGGAGCCCTGCTGTTTTTCGTTCTGCGTGCGCCGGCGGCGCAGGCGGGGAAGGGAGGCGCGACCCTCACAGTCGACTGCGACATGGGGGAGTCTCTGCAGACCGATGGCATCGATAAAGCTTGCTCCGGGACCACGATCTCGGTCACGGGAACCTGCAACGAAGCCGTGACCGTGGGCATGACCAAGGCCGCGAATCCCCTCTGCCCGGTTTCCGCCCCCTTCGAAGACCTCACGATCAGGGGAACATCCGGAAAGAAGGGCGCCACCGGCACGACCATTGAGGGTTTCGGCGGGCCCGCGATTACCGTGAACAGCAACGCGATCCGGATCAAGATCGAGGGCCTCACCGTGGGCTCCGACACAGGCCATGGAATCGCCATTTCCAGCGCCCACCGCGTGACCCTCTCGAACATCACGACGCCGAGCCCCCTGGGCACGGTAGGCGACGGCGTGAACGTCGACACGCTCAGCACGAACACCGAGGTAAGCTCTTCCACGCTCAACGGCAACGGTGGTGACGGCGTTCAAATGGGCGCCACCTACGGGATGATCAACAACGTAACGGCCAATGACAACATGGATGCCGGCATCCACGTGACGGGAGACAACGTCAGCGTGGAGCGCTGCACGGCCCACAACACGGCCGCTTTCGGGAGCAACGATCAGCAGTTCGGCTTCCAGGTGGCCGGCGCCACGGCGGTTGTCCAGAAGTGCATCGCCCAGGACAACACCGTGGCCCAGTACAACAATACCGGTACGAGTACGGGGGTGATCCTGTTCCGCAACACCGCGGGCGACTCGCGCGCCACAGTTGTTCCGGCTTCCGGGAAGGGCGTCTGGGAAGAGGGGAGCGGTAACTACATCAGCAATTTCACGGTAACCCGAAACGCCGAGGAGGGCGTTCATCTGGCGGGGGACGGGAATCAGCTGCAGCGAAGCAGCGTGTTCGGAAACGTAGGCGCGCAGGTGCTCGTCGAGGGGGACAGGAACCTCGTGACTTCCGTCTCCGCGACGCGGCTGGGGGTCGCTCCTGATCCCTTCCTGAGCGGGGAGCCCGTCTTTAACGTGCTGCCGGTCTCCGAGGCCAATTTCTTCAACAGCACCAGCGCCAGTGTCGAGAGCGGCGCGGGGGTGGGTGAGGGCTACAGCATCCCCGATCTCACAACCACGGGGAATCGCAACTCGCGCCGGCCCAGCCTGGCCGGTGACCCGCCGGATACGCTGAAATGAGTGGGGAATACCGCCCAATCCCCCGGGGCGCCGGATGACCGGCGCCCTCCGTGTTTCTTGAGGCTCAAGCTTTGCGCGCAATGAACGAAAGAAACTGTAGGCCCCCCATTCATCCCGCCGGCCCGAGGAGCCCCATGCGCTGGTCCGTCTTCGTCGCCATTCTTCTCACCCTCTGTCTTCTTCCTCCCGGGGAAGCGTCGGCCGGGAAGAAAAACAAGGGGAACCGCATCACCGTGGGTCCCTCGGGGCAGTTCGCCACGATCCAGGAGGGCGTCGACGCCGCGCAGGACGGCGATCAGGTCCTGGTGGAAGAGGGAACCTACAACGAATCGGTTGTTATTGCGGGCAAGCAGAACTTTGTGCTGGCGGGTGCGCGCAACAACACGAACGTCATCGGGACGACCAGCCATGCCATCGCCCTGGGTCCCGGGGGCGGCCTGACGACGACCATCACGGCCGACGATACGCAGGAGCATCCGGTGGGCGAGGGCGGGTCGGACGCCGCCGGCGTCGATGCCGGGGGGGACGGAGTTTGCGATACGACGGCGGGAGGGGACGATAACCAGGCAATACCGGTCGGTCGGGGCATGGCGAACGCCACGGGCGCCGATGCCGGAGCCGACGGGATCTGCGAGAGCACGGCGAGCGGGGACGACGCCCAGGTGGTCACCCTGGGCCAGGGTTTCCCCGACACATCTTGCGTGACCGCGGGCTCTAACGGCACGCTCGAAACGGCCCCCGCGGTCAACGATGACTTCCTGGACGCTGGTTCGAACCGGATCACGACCGGGGCCGACGGGATCTGCGACACGACGAAGAGCGGGGACGACGTCCAGTCGATTCCGGTGGGAAACGGCGCTGCGGATAGCGTGTGCGTTGACACGGGAGCCGACGGGATCAACGACACGACGGCGGTGGGGGACGATAACCAGGCAATACCGGTCGGCCAGGGCGAGGCGAACGCCACCTGCACCGACACAGGGGCCGACCGCGTCTCCGATACCACGGCGGCGGGGGATGACAGCCAGATCATTCCGGTCGGCGAGGGACTGCCCTTCACACAGTGCGTGGGGCGAGGACCTAACGGCGATTTTGAGACGACGCCCGCCGGGGACGACGACATTCGAATTTTCGGCCCTTTCGGCATTTTCGGCGAATTCATCAGTTCCGGCGCGGACGGGATCTGCGACACCCTGGCCGTGGGGGGTGATGATGTCGTGGCGACGAATCTCGAGGAGATAACCTCGGGCGCGGACGGGATCTGCGTTACCACCGCGGGGACGGACGAGACGCAGGTTATTCCGGTCGGAAACGGAGAGCCCGACACGGACTGCGTCACGGCGGGCGCCGATGCGACCCTCGATACCGCCGTCCCTTCGGGTGATGATGTGCTCGATATCCCGGGAGACAGGATCACGAGCGGTCCGGATGGCGTCTGCGATACCACGGCGGATCCAAACGATGCCCAGGCCCTTCCAGTCGGACAGGGAGAGCCGAACGCCGTCTGTATCACGGCCGATAACCCGCTCGTCAAAGGGCGCAGCGTGAAGATCCAGAACTTCGGGGTCGGCGCACCGAACGGTTCCGATGGTATTCACGTGGAGCGGAGCGATTTCGTGGAGATAGCCGGGATCACGGCTGACGGCAGCCTCACCGGCGGAGCTTTCCCCACGGGCCGCATCGGTATTTTTGTGGATTTCAGATCGATCAAGCCCGTTATCAAGACTTCCACAGCGAGGTTCTGGGGAAATTCCGGTTTTTCGGTCCAGGGACCCAGCGCGCAGATCAGCTCATCTGTTTCGGAGTCGAACGGGAGGTTCGGGTTTTTCCAGGAGGTGACCTCGACGGGGGCGCTCCTCATCGGGAATACCGCGATCGGGAACACCATTGCGGGGTTCGAGGTCAGAGGGTCGGTCAGCATCCTCCAGCGCTGCGTTGCCCAGCAGAATCTGGGGGATGGGTTCCGGATGGGCGGGGCGGGGAGCATCCTCTTTCAGGTCACGTCATTCGACAACAATGTGGGAGTGCGGGCCTTCGGGACCGCGACGCGAATACGGAGCAGCAGGATCAGCAACAACACCGAAACGGGGATCATTATCGAGCGGAATCCCGATCCCGCATTCCCGGAACAGGTGCCTGTCGGCTCCGAGGTGTTCTCCAACAACATCGAGAACAACGCAAAGGGCGGCATCGAGATCCGCACCTTCGGCGTCGTCGTCCGGCGCAACCAGATCGGTCCGCGAAAGCTCACCGGGGCGGGGCGGCAGGACGTGGGGGTCAATCTGACCGATGAAGCGCGCGGAACGCTCCTGGAGGACAACAAGCTTCAGAACAACTTCGATGTGGATGGACTCCTCTGCCCGCCGGCCGGCACGATCTGCGACCTCGTCAACGACGGATCCAACAACGCGGGAAAGAATAACCGGTTCACGCCTCTCAGCGTGCCGCCTCCCGGTTTCCAGTAAGCGTGCGTTTCCAGGATTGATCGCGTGGGCCGCCCCATGGCGGCCCGCCCGATTCCGGGCTTTCCTGTCAGCGACAGTCATCGTCTCTTTTTTTCCGTCCCTCGCCGCGAAGACGCGCGAGGGCCCAGAGCGCATGTTCCCTCACCACGGGATCGGGCTCCTCCGCCAGACGCATGAGCGGACCCTCGAACTGCGGCTCACCGGCGTTCCCCATCGCGACCGCGATGTTCCGGAGCCACCCCTCCCGCTTTGCGCGGCGCAGCGCACTTGCGCGAGTGTATCCATCGTAATTTTCGAGCAGTGCCTCGAGCAATTCGTCCAGCCGCGGTGCCTCCCTTCCCGGTCGCGGCTCGAAGTCTTTGATACCGCCTGGAACGACGGCGTCGCCGTTCCAGGGGCAGACGTCCTGGCAGATGTCGCAGCCGTAGACATGCGTGCCCATGGCGCCGCGCAGGCCGGGATCGATGCTTCCCCGGTGCTCGATGGTGAGGTAGGAGATGCAGCGGCGGGAATCGAGTTGGTAGGGCGCGACGATTGCGTCGGTGGGACAGGCGTCGATGCAGCGTGTGCATGTGCCGCAGTGATCGGGTTCAGGTCGATCGGGAAGTAGCGGCGCATCGGTTATGATTTCACCCAGAAAGACGAAGCTCCCGGCGCGTGTGTCGATCACGCAGGTGTTCTTTCCGATCCAGCCGACCCCCGCGTGTGCCGCCGCCACGCGCTCGAGCACCGGGCCCGTGTCGACCCGGGAGGCGCATCGCGTGCCGGGCCTCAGCGTTTCGAGCGCCCGGGCCAGTTTCCGGAGGCGCTTCTCCAGAACACGGTGATAATCCCGCCCCCAGGCATAGCGTGAAATCCAGCCGCACGCGCGGTGCCTCCAGGCCGTCGAGAGGGGGCGGTCGGTCTGGTAGGAGAGAGCGACACAGAGGACCGATCGTGCCCCGGGGAGCACGCGCCGTACGTCCAGGCGTTTTTCACGGCTCTCATGCATCCAGCGCATCGTTCCGGCGAAACCGCGGTCGAGCCACGACAGAAGATTAGGGGATTCCGGCCAGGGGTCTGCCTGGGCGATCCCGACACGGGAGAAGCCCAGCGCGCTTGCCACTTCCTTGATACGGATCGTTAGCTGCGTATCATCGAGAGAGGCTTCGTCTGGAATTTTGGGAGAACGTGAATCAGCCATCAGGACTGACGTTACCCCAGGCTCCTCGCATATCGCCAGCACCCCTTTTTTTATCCCTCACGGCGCTTGACAGGGTTCGTGCGGTTTTTCTAACGTAGGGAAATGATTTCGCGTATTTCTCCATCCCGGGAGGATGGCGCGGAGCCCGGGGCGGATGCCGTTGTCATCGGCGCAGGCGTCGCGGGCCTCTTCGCGGCGCA
>CBDUXZ010000063.1:0-8592 GCA_965371325.1 uncultured bacterium
GTATAGCTCGCGCTGCCCCTCGAGCCCCTTCCCCTCGCCAAACGCGTAGAAGTACAGGATCCCCGTGAAAACCACGATGTCAGAGAATCGATCGATCGTCGAGTCAAAAAACGCTCCAAAGCCGGTGACCTTCCCGGCCTCCCTTGCATAGGCGCCGTCCAGCACGTCGAACATGCCGGCGAGGAAGAGCACAATCGCCCCCCAATAGGGGTGGCCCAGAGCAATTGCGGCGGCGGCGACAAAGTTGATGCCGAGACCGATGGCCGTCAGCGTGTTGGGGTTTACGTCGGCTTGCATGAGCTGGCGTACGTGCATGTCACGCCAACCGCTGAAGAAAGCGGAGATAGGCTTCGAGGGGAGCCAGCCGGGTTGGGTTTCAGGGGAGGCCATTTGGGATTCAGTCGTTAGGGTCGGGCATTCTTGCCGGAAATGGCGGGCCGTGATCAGGGCCAGGGCCCGCAAATGGTACCAGCCCGCCCTGTCGTGTCAACGCTCCTCCATCGGACTGTTCAGGCCGTCCCGGCGTTGTCGCTTATCCCCTGCCTGCGCCGCCGCGAGATGAGAATAAGGTTGCGCGTGTAGATAAAAACCCCTGTCCCCTGGCCCATGATAAAGACGGGATCCCTGATGTGAAGGGCGTAGATGAAAAGAACGGCTCCCCCGCAAATACTCAGATACCAGAAGGGGAGTGGAATGACGCTTTCCCGTTTTCTTTCCGAAACAAGCCACTGCACTAAAAAACGAGCGCCAAAAACAAGCTGGCCACCAAAGCCGACCAGGAGCCACCACCTGTCCGGGCTATCCACCCAGCTCTGAATCCCGCTATGTATCCACTCCATCGGATCATCCTTCCAGTTTAATTCTAAGCTTTCCTGCCGTGGCTTTATGAGGGGGGAAGCCGCACGACATGCTCTTCATCACGGGCCCGAAGGGGTCGGGAGATGAGCGCCCCAGGGGGAACGGGGTGCGGCCGGGCGCGGCTTACTCGTCTCCTCCGCCTTCCTCGGATTTTATTCGGTAGCGGAGCAGACGGGATTTCATCCAGCGAATGGCGAGAAGATCATGGAAGGACTTGAAGACACGGTTACCGATACCGTACTTCGATTCGCCCTTGAAACGCGGCATGTGGTTAACCGGGATCTCGGCGACGGTGAAACCCTCCATCTTGAGCAGCGTCGGAAGAAACCGGTGCAGTCCGTTATAGAGTTTGAGCCGAGCAAGGTGCTCCCGGCGGAATCCCTTCAGGGAGCAGCCTGTGTCCCGGATTGTTTCATCCGAGAGGGAGTTCCTGACGGCATTCGCAATTATCGAGGAGAGGCGCTTGACGACGGTGTCCTGCCGCCTGAGGCGCCAGCCACACACCGCGTCGGCCTCCTCCATGGCATCGATGACCCTGGGAATATCGGCTGGATCGTTCTGCAGATCGGCATCGAGCGTAACGATGATTTCCCCTTGCGCCTTACTGAAGCCGGCGTCGAAAGCCGCGGTTTGCCCGGCGTTTTCCGCGAAGGTAATCACACGCACGTGGCGATCAAGCGAAACCAGCTTGCCCAGAACCTCAGGGCTGCGGTCGCAGGATCCGTCGTCGATGAAGAGTATCTCGTAGGCGATGTCGAGGGTCGATAGCGCGGCGTGGAGTCTCTGGTGCAGCGGCTCGAGGTTGCCTTCCTCGTTATAAACGGGGATAACGACGGAGAGCCCGACTCGAGCGGGCTCGTTCGCACCTTGAGAGCCATGCCTGTCCGACACGCCCTCACCCCCCTTCACGGGATCGACCGCGCCGCCGCGCTCCGTCGTTTCCACGCGGCGAAGATACCACCGGGGCTGTAACGCGTCAAACAATCGGTGAACAGCCTCGATCGCATTATTGCGTCCGGGCGACTTCGCCTAGAAACAGCTCGACCTGCGCGGCAACCGCAGCCTCGTCGCCCCCGAAAAAATGATCGGCGCCCGGCACGATGGCCAGCCCCCTGGGTGACGGGCACCGGTCTATGAGCGCCTCCACCGACGCGGGATCGCAGAACTCGTCCCGATCACCACAGATCGCATACACTGGGAGCCCGCAGGTTTCCAGCGCGGAGAAGTCCGAAAATGCCAGGGGTGGTGCGATGGCTACCAATGCACGAAAGGACGGGCCCGAGCCCATCGCTGCACTCGCCACAACGGCGCCGTAAGAGTAGCCGACGACCGCTACGTCACGCGGCGAGGCACCGATGACCTTCGCCAGGAAATCCACCGCGGCCTCGAGATCCTCGGCCTCCCCGTTTCCTGAAAGTCCGCCGCTTCGCCCCACACCGCGTAGGTTGAATCGGAGAACGGCGCGCCCCCTGTCCGAGAGTCCGGCGAAAACCCCCTCCACGACATTGTTATGCATATCCCCGCCGTACTGCGGATGCGGGTGCGCAATCACCGCCGACGGAAGCACGGGATCTCCGCCGGGGATGTGCAGCTCTCCCTCCAGGCGAAAGTCACCCATCGGAATCCAGACTGGCTTGCGCACCATGTGTCCTCGCCCCGGCTTACGACACTGCAACCCCGAATCACGTAATCGTACTCACCGGACGGCCCCGCCGCACCGGAGGATGCGCCCGGGGGGATCGGCCCGAGGGATCGGGGATGACCCCCTATCTACCTGAAATCGCTGGAGCCTTCACGGCCCCCCCAGGCCAGGGGTGGTTTTTCCCCCTTTTTCCAGGTAAGTGGAAAAAAATTACCGTTTGTGAGAGTATTTCCCCACATATTTGCCAGATCCGACGGATCAGGCGACAAAATGGTCCCCCCGGGGGAGCCCCCAACGCTTTGAATTTCTAGGGAAAACCGCCGAAAAGAAATGAAAGGCGCGGGGGGGAGAGACGGCACAGAAATTGCTTTCAATTCCGCCGAGAGCATCGCGAGCGCGGGCTCGACTGTATCTGCGACCGGGATTTACGCGGAGCGAAGAGAGGGAATACGCCGGCATGAAACGGGCGCCCCGCTCGGCGCGACCGGAACTTCAAACGTTCCTTTGAAATGAACAAGGGGAGTATCGATGAAGACGACCCATCCCATCAAGAACTATGTGCTGGCCGCCGTTTTTTCCGCGGCAGCAGTGTGGGCCCTGGCACCCGCCACGGCATTCGCCCAGGATCCCGTGCTGGAACCCTGCCCCGAGGACCAGACGGCCGTCATCGGTACGCTACCGGCCATGGAATGCACGTCGGCGAGCGGTACCGATGTTCAGCTCGACGGGACCGGCTCGAGTGTCGGTACCAACATCACCTACTTGTGGACCAACGACGGCGGCGTGATCTTCGACGACGACATGAGCCTCACGCCCATGGGCACCTTCCCGCTGGGCACGACCGAGGTGACGCTCACCGTCAGCTGCACGGATGATCTCGGGACGGTGGACGTGCCGGTAATGATGGACGTCGTGATTCAAGATACGACTCCGCCTACGCTCGACGCCGTCGCGGATCGTACGTGCCTCTGGCCTCCCAATCACAAGCTGCACAAGATCACCGTCGCGGCCGACGCCCAGGACATCTGCGATCCGAGTCCCGCCGTGACCCTCACCTCCGCCGTAAGCAACGAGCCGGACAACTCGAATGGCGACGGCAACACGGTTGGCGATGTCCAGGGAGCCGATGTCGGAACCGATGATTCGATGTTCAAGCTTCGCTCGGAGCGGCGAGGGCCGGGATCGGGACGTGTTTACTCCATTACCTACACGGCCACCGATGCTTCCTTGAACACGACCGATGACGTCGTCATGATCGACGTTCCGCACGACATGAGCGATTCCGAGGCCCGCGAAGCCTGTAAGAAGGTGAAGCTGCAGGGCAACAACGGAAAAGCCGGCCTGAGCAAGGCCGAGAAGAACGCGCTCAAGGCGGAGCGGAATGCGGCAAAGGCCGCGCAGAAGGCCGCCAAAGCCGCTGCGAAGGCCGCGCAGAAAGCCGCCAAGCAGGCTGCCAAGGGCGCGAAGTAAAGAGAGCCGCCCGCGGGGTGCCGCTCGCGGGTAGTTATATTCCCGAAAGAAAGCCCGCCGGTCACAGGTTGACCGGCGGGCTTTCTTTCTCCTGCACCCCTGCTTGCGGATTGCGCCCTCATTTCTCTCGAAGGCGCCGCCGCGCGCCCAGGCCCTGCGGCGCAGGGCCGGTTTCTTGACAAGGCCCGACCCCTGTGGAACCTTTCGCATCGGTTCCGGCGCCGGCACCCGGGCGTCCTTTACAATCCCCCAACCTTTACGAAGATCGAGCCCCGATGGGACAGTATTTCGAGACATTGAGCGATCGCGTCCGGGTGATCCTGGGCCAGAACCCGGGCGTCATGACGGGACCGGGCACGAACACCTATCTCGTCGGGACCCGCGAGCCGATCCTCATCGACACGGGCGCCGGCCTTTCGGTCTACGAGGATCACCTGAAGGCCGCCCTCGAGGAAGCCCGGCTCCCCCCACCCCGAACGGTTCTCATCACCCACGCGCACCCCGATCATCTCGGCGGCGGTGAATCCATTCTCCGCATCGCGCCGGAGGCCACGATATACAAGTTTCAGCGGCCCGGGGGAGGCGAGCCCTTCGGCACGCCCTTCACGGCGCTCTCGGACGGCCAGGTCCATGCCACGAAGGGGGCGACCCTCGAAGCCATCTACACACCCGGACACGCCGACGATCACAGCGTTTTCTACCTGCGAGAGGAACGGGCTCTCTTCACGGGGGATCTCATCCTCGGCGTGGGGACAGTTGTCATTCCCCTTGAGGGGGGGAACATGGCCCATTACCTCGCGTCCCTAGAAAAGCTCCTCGCGCGTGACCTCTCCCGCATCTATCCGGGTCACGGTCCCCTCATTCCCGACGCAAGGGCGAAGATCGAAGAGTACCTGGCGCACCGCATCATGCGGGAGCGGCAGGTGCTCGACGCGGTCACGCGAGGGATCGGCGAGCCTTGCAAGATCGTCGAGGAGATCTACGCCGAGGTTCCCGTGATCCTCCACCCGGCCGCGGAGCAGTCGGTGCGGCAGCACCTGCGGAAGCTTGTGGAGGAGCGGAGGGTGATCGATCGCGGGCAGGGGCGTTTCGAGGCCACTGTCGCATGAGCACGCGCTCATACTACCGTTGGATTCTTCTCTCCACGCTGCTCCTCGGCGCGACCGGCGCCTGCGCCCACGACGGTCCTCCTTCCCCCGGCGCGTCAGGCGTGGACGTCAATGCGGGGAAAGATGCGGACGCGACCGGAGAATCGGCTTCCGGCGAAACCGGGCCTGTGGATTATCTCGAGGAAGCGCTGCGCGCCCCTTCTCCCAGTGAAGTCGAGCCGGAACTCGAACAGGCGGTAAGCGCTCCGTCGACGCATCCGGGGAAGCTCGAGCGCATCGAACGAAGAATGCGCCAGGCGCGAAGCAAGGCGACGAAGGAGCGTGGGGGAGAGAACGGGGCGACCGTCAAGGCGGACGGTCTTCTTCGTATCCAAAGCGAAAGCTACGGAACGCCCGGACTGGTTCTGGTTCGCGCCATGGAGGGAGCGCAAACGCTCGGTTACACGATCCTGACCCTCGACGAGCGGGACATGTACTTCATCGCTCTGAAGAAGGCCTCCTTTCTGCAAACCTTTATCGGCAGCCAGCGGGGCGCTTGCAAGATAGCGGTGGGAACCCAAAAGAGCGCCGAGGGGGAGTTCACCAGGGTCACGCTGAAGGCGCGCCCTCAGACTTCGACCCTGGAGAAGCAGTGCAGCAAAGACCTGGAGAAAATTCTTCGCTACGCACGTGGCGAGATTTCAGACAAGCACAAGAAGCGGCGCCGCCGTGTCAGCCCGAAATGGAGGCGATCCGATGCGCCCTAGGGCGAAGCTCGGACTTGCGCTCGGGCTGCTGCCCATGGCCGCCTGCATTCACGGACAGAGCGTCCCAGGGGAGATCAGGGCTGAGAGCCTGGGCAAGCCGGGCCTGGTGCTCTCCCGGGCCCTGACGGGTGTTCAGGCCCTCGGCTACACCGTCACCCGCGTTGAGGCCGAAGCGTCGCGCTTTCAGGCAACCCACGACGGAAGCACGTTTGCGAGCCTTTTCGGAAGTGATTCGAACTGCGAGATAGCGGTCGAGAGCGCGCCCGCCGGCCGATCGAACACGTCGGAGGTCGTGATCACCTGGCGGGCCCGGAACGCGGGATCCCTCGCCGGCTGCCGGAAGGACGCCGAGCGGATACTTCGAATCGCGACCGGCAAGGAGCGCCCCGCGGCCTCGAAGCCCGCTCCCCCGAACGTTGACCCCAGGGAGGTCCTCACCGGCGGGACCTACGGAAACTAGGGGGTCCCCGCCGGGAGCGTGCCAACGGCACCGCAGAGAGAAGCATCACCACATTCCGAAATAAAGAAGGGCCGGACCCATGCGGGTCCGGCCCCGGTGTTTTTAAACGCCCCGCCAGGTTCAGCGCGGGGGAACGTGTGGGTGGCGAATTATAATTTCTCGTATAAAGACAGGCGCCCAGGTGGGCATGCTCGAGAGCTGATATTCATCTATTCCGCTGGCATGCACCTTGCCGCGGGCTATTCCAGCTCCCGATGGCGGCGTGATTGCAATTCGCCATGCACAGGGCTGAATCGTTCCATCGAGACTGTCCCGCGCCTGTCATCTCCTCACGGCTGAGCGAATCGGATAGGCGGAGGGCATTCAAGCTGCGTTTCCGCGGCCGCACCAGGCTCGAGATCGCTCGGACCGCACCGCCGATCGGCCGACCCTTTCGAGCCGGCCGATCGGCTCGTTTCCGCGAGCGCGCCCGTCGTTTCCCTACGGGACGTGCGGCTCCACGATGTCGACCCAGCCGTCAGCGTTCTTGATGAAGTCGGTCGCCCAGTCGGCGATCCGTACGCCATTAGCCTCCTGGAAGAGGTAACCCGGCGTCTGGAGTATTGTGTGCGAGGTGTCGCCGCCGTTGACGATGAACCGCTTGTAGCGGTCCGGGTGGGCGGCATTGAGCAGACCGTGCTCCGTCACGACGAGGTTTCGATACCCGAACGAGTCGCCCAGCAGGCGCGTGAAGAACCGGTTGGTCGCGTCGAACTCGGTCTCGTAGAACGCCTCTTGGATCTCCGTGTCGTTGTCGAGTCGCCACTGGATGATCTCGGTGGCCTGGCCCATGTCGTCGCAGCCTGTACAGCTCGCGGGAAAGAACTTGCCGAAGTCCCAGTCGGCGGCCCTCGCCGCGATGTCGGCCTGCGCGGGCAGGTTGCCCGGATCCAGGTTGACCGCGATCGGGCCTGCGTCGTTGAAGACCGTGATCTTTGCGCCGTTCCCGTAGACGAACCGGATCAGGAACGGGGCGAAGCCGGCGGCGCCGGCGCCCCCCGCGCTGGAGCCCGCGACGGTGATCTTGACGGCGTCCGGGAACGTTGCCTTCGCCAGGTCCATGGCGGCCGACTGGTTGCGCAGACCGCGGTGGAAGCGAAACAGCCCGAACGGAAAGCTCGGATCGAGGACGTCGTTGTCCCCGGAGAAGACCGAGCCGTCGCAGTACGGCATGTAGACGATATTGTGCTTCTTCCACGGGTTGTCCTTCGATTTGAAGTCCCAGATTCCGAACGGAGGTGCGGGTGGCTCCTGCGCCTCGGAAAGGATGTTGCAGTTGTAGAAGCCCTGCCAGCAGGCGCCGCCGCCCTGCATGAAGATCAGGAGTTTATCCGGAGCCGCGCCCGCCCGGGTGAACGCAGAGAAGGGTGTTCCGGCGATGCAGACGGGTCCGTTCGGTCCGGTCGGGCCGAAAGCGGGGTCGAACGTGTGCTTGGTCCAGCCGTCGCCGACGTCGCTCGACGCGACCGGCGTGAACGCGCCGAGGTACTTGTCGACGCCGACAGCGCTCAGTTCGGCGGCGGCGTCTTCGTTGAGGCCCTTCGTTACGCCCGCGAAGGCGCCGTTCGCTGCTATGAGAACGAACGCGAGCCCGAAGAGTAGAAACCGTATCGATTTCAGGGATGGCATGTTTCCTCCTTTTTAAAGATTGATCGCAGATGCGTGTGGGTGGCAAATTCCTAATTCAGCCCTGTAAACAGGCGCTTGGGCAGGCTTGCTCCGCAGCTGATCTCCACCAATTCCGCTGGCAGGCACATTGTCGCGGGCTATTCGAGCTTCCCCTCGCGGCGTGATTAGCAATTCGCCATGCACTGGTACAAAAGAGCCACGCCTTAGGACATCGGGGCAGCGGATTGGGAGTAGGAGTGGTCATACGATGCTTGGAAATCGTTTGCCCCGACGCATTCGGCTCAAACGGTGCAATTTTCAGGCCAAACGGAGCGAGACCTTAAATCCTTGAAATGACAGGGTTCTGTATATACTGGAAGGGCGAAAAGGGAGAAACTCTTAGCCTCAGCGGAAAAAGTTTACCGCTTTTGTACAAACTTTTTCCGTCCCAGAACAATAGCGTAATATGTTAACGATAGCGCAATACGTTAACGATGACGGAACAGCATGCCTGTGGGTAGCGAATTATAATTTGGCGCATGAAAAAGAGGACTCTCAATTCTCCGCAGATTATAGGGGCCCGGGTCAAAAGAACGGAGAGCAGAAAGCCGCAGGTGAACTACAAACGAAGTGCAGTCGGAATCACCGGATTCGGGGGGG
>CBDUXZ010000064.1:0-8586 GCA_965371325.1 uncultured bacterium
GCCACCGACGTTGCAGCGCGCGGCATCGACATCAGCGACCTGGCGTGGGTCGTGAATTACTCCGTGCCGTCGTCTCCGGAGATCTATCTGCACCGCACTGGACGGACGGGACGCATGGGGAAAACAGGCATCGCAATCTCCTTCGTTTCGGGGTTTGACATCGGCTCTTTCGATATCGCGATGAAGGCGAACCGGCTTGAAGCGATCGAGAGGGATCTGCCCACGGAAGACGCCGCGCTCAGGCGGATGCAGGAGCGGACTGAGTCGGCCATCGAGAGAGATTTGCGCGAGGTTTCCCCCCATGACCGGGAACTGGCCGATCAGTTCCTTCCGGTGGCCAGGGAGCTCGCCGAGTCGGAGGAGGGGCAGGAGGTCATCGCGTTTCTCCTGTACGGCTACTATCAGCGCATGAACGCGAAGCCGCCCCCGGAGCCGGAGATCTCCCCGCCCGGCGGCGAAGGGGAGAAGAAAGAGATCGAGAGAAAACGGCCGCGAAGCGGGCGCCGCCGCCGGAGGTGAGCGCACGCTCCGGGCAGGGCGTTTACCCTCTCGCCCATGGCATTTGAGCCGGCTTCGCGCCGGCTTTCCTGCATCCGTCTTCCGTCTCCCGCGGGCCCGGGAAGCACTTCGCGGTTGAGGCGCCGGGGCCGTTGGCGGTATGTTCGCCCGCAGAGGAAACAGGAATTCCCGATAAGAAAACCGGATGACCAACGGAGATTTCGCCCCCACTCGGCGGGGCGTCTGTCGGCCCATGAACTACGGACAGGTAACAGAGAGCACAATCGCCGCGCTACGACGCATCACCGGCGACGCGCAGGTCCTTACCGACGACGAGGCGTGTGCGCGCTACGGCGCCGACGAAACGGAAGATCTGGTTCATCCAGCAGATGCCGTCGTCCGTCCCGGGAGCGTGGGGGAAGTCTCTGCGATATTGCGCCTGGCCGCGGATCGGCGCATTCCCGTCACCCCGCGGGCCGGAGGAACGGGGCTTTCCGGCGGGGCGCTTCCGGTGCGGGGGGGCATCGTGCTCACGGTAGAGCGCATGAACCGTATCCTGGAGATTGATCGGGAGAACAGCGTCGCTGTTGTGGAGGCGGGCGTAATCTGCGAAACGCTCCAGGACGCCGTGGCGGAGGCCGGACTCTTCTATCCTCCCGATCCTGCGAGCAGGGGATCGAGCCAGATCGGCGGAAACATAGCCGAGTGCGCGGGCGGCCCCCGTGCCGTGAAATACGGCACCACGAAGGACTACGTCCTCGGCCTCGAAGCGGTGCTGCCGGGCGGGGAGATTATTCGCACCGGCGGGAAGATCAGGAAGGATGTGACGGGCTATAACGTCACGCAGCTGCTTGTGGGAAGCGAGGGGACGCTTGCGATCGTAACGCAGGCCATCCTGAAGCTGCTCCCCCCCCCGTCCCGTTCGGTAACGCTCCTTGCATCTTTCCCGAGTCTTGATGCGGCGGCGGCCTGTGTGGCGGGTCTGTTCCAGCACGATGTGATCCCCAGCGCCTGCGAGTTCATGGAGCGTGATGCGGTTCGTGCCGCGGAGGCGCACATCGGCGTTTCCTTTCCGCATAACGAGGCGGCGGCCCACCTCCTCATCGAGGTCGACGGAATGGATGATGCGCGGGTTGCCAGGGAGGCGGAGATTGTGGGCGAGGCCTGCCTCAACCGTGGCGCCCTCGACGTGCTGATCGCCGATGCGCCGGCCCGGCAGGCGGAGTTGTGGCGGCTACGCCGGTCAATCGGTGAGGCGGTGAAGAAGATCAGCATCTACAAGGGAGAAGACACGGTCGTGCCGCGGGGCGCCCTCGCAACACTGGTAAGGGGCGTCAAGGCGATCGGCGTGCGACACGGTATTCGGACCATCTGCTACGGGCACGCGGGCGACGGTAACATTCACGTGAACGTGCTCAAGGGCGACATGGATGATGCGCGCTGGCAGGATCTTCTTCCCGCGGCGATTGGCGAGATCTTCAAGCTCACCGTATCCTTGGGGGGAAAGATCTCCGGGGAGCACGGCATCGGCCTTACGCAGAAGGCCTACCTCCCCCTGGCGCTGTCGGAAACCGAGATACGCCTCATCCGGGATCTGAAGCGCGTGTTTGATCCCGAGGGCCTTCTCAATCCCGGAAAAATTGTTGACTAGCTGCCGCCGCATCGCCTTCGCGCTGATCTGCCTGTGGCTGGGCGCGATGATCATGCTCTCCGTCGTCGCCCCCGCCGTCTTCAGCGTGGTCGGGCCGGAGCAGGGGGGACAGATCATGCGCCGGCTCTTCCCATTCTACTATGCCGCGAGCCTGGCGATTCCGCTGCTGACGATGGCCATGACCCTCCCCGGTGCGAGGCGGCAGAGCTGGGGCGTTGCGGGCATCATGACCCTCGGGATCGCCTTTGGTACTGCCGCCTGGAACGCCTTTGTCGTCAGACCGCGCCTCGGCGTCCTTCGAAGGGCCATGCATGCGCAGGGGGGAGCGGGGGATCTCACGCTCGCGGAGGCTTTCGAACGACTTCACGTTCAATCCGTCACCCTGCTCACCTGCCTTATGATTCTTGCCGCCCTCTACGTGGGAATCCAGATTCTCGCCTGGCCGGGCGCGAGACAGCGACAGTAGCTGTTTTCCGTTGCGCCGCCCCCCCGCTTCCTTTAGAAAGGGGATACCTCCCCCCTCTGCTCTCCCCCCTTGAACGCGGCACCGATGGACGCACGCTGATTTCAGCGTTGCGTGTGTGCCTTCATTGTAGAGCCATGACCGTCCCCGCCGCGGATCTCCGCGGCGCCTCGCCGTGCCGCCTCCCGGCGCGGGGATGGGGAGGAACCACCTTGGCGCAACTGGATGAAAGGGGAATCTCCACCGCCCTCGGCGATATCGCCTCAGACACCCGGCGTATCGCCGTCGGCATGATAGGTTCCCTCTTTCATCGCAACCGCCGGGAGGATCTGCTCGCACGCGTTCTCCTGCTGGCGATTCTCGCGGCGCTCACACTGCTCGTCCTGGATGTCCGCAGGGCCGATCTCGCCACGCCCGTGCTAGCGCCCGCCGCGCTGGCCGCGCTCACCCTGGGCGCCGGGTTATGGGGATGGCGGGAATGGCGTGGCTCTCCTGCCGGCCGGGCCCATCTCCTTTTCGGGGGGCTCGGGGCCCTTGCGGCGCTTACCCTCGGACGGGCGTGGGTAGGGGGCGATCCGGGGCGCCTCTGGATTCTGACCTGGTTCCTGGCGCCCTCCGCCCTGATCGAAACAACGCTGATTGCGATTCACGGTGGCGGCGAAGCGTCGCTCCCCCCGGTAAGGCGCGCTCTTCTGTACGGCGCGCCGCTTCTCCTGTACGGTCTCCTGACTTTCGCCGGGGATCGATCGCCATTCACCATCACCGATCAAACGGTGGCTGCGGGGCTTCTTGCTGCGGGGCTTCTTGCCGGCCTGGTGCGTTGCCTCGCCGCGCTCAGGCTGAGCCGCGCCATCGATGCGCGCCAGCGCGGCAAGCTACTCGCGGCGGGTGAGGGGGTCGCACTCGCATCCCTTCTCGCTGTGATCCTGGGTCACCTGTCAGGGCGTTACCCGGCTGCCTTCCCCCTTCTTGGTCTTACCGCCGCTCCCGCCGCCCTTTGCCTCGCCGCCATCGAGGGGAACCTCCTCTGGGTGGATCGGGTTTTGCGCCGGGCGCTCACGGCGTGCCTTGCGGTTCCATCGGTTGCGTTTGTTGCGTGGCTGGCGGTGAAGTGGGGCGGGGTCGCGGGGACCGCCGTTTCCACGATCCTCGTTCTTTCGGCCCCCTATGCTTGGCGTCGTCTTGGCGGCGCCGTCGAGCGCCTGACGTTGCGATCGCGCGCACGGCGCAGATCGGCCCTCGGAATGCTCGAGGGGCGGCTCGATGAGGCATCGACGCTCGAGGAGGTGTCTGCAGTCGTGGGGGCCATTTACCGCGAGGCTTTCCCCCGCGTGAAGGCTTCACTTCTGATCGGGCACCTGGGAGGGGGCGATTTCGTCGAGGTGATCCCGGCGGGGCCTAGGGGGCCGGCGGAAGAAGACGTGCCGCTTCGCTCCCTCGAAGCCGATCATCCTCTCGTTGGACATCTGCGCGCTACCATCGGGCCGCTCACGCGCTACGATATCCTCACCACTTCGTCTTTCGCCGGAAAGCGGGGCACGTGGCTGGGAGAGCTCGATGCCATGCACGCCGCCGCCCTTGTCCCATGCCGAGACCGGGATGCGCTTCGCGGCGTGTTGCTGCTCGGAGCGCAGGTGCGCGGAGGGTTCTTCACGGAGGATGAAATTCGGGACGCATGTACGGTCGCCTCACCGATCGGACCGGCCCTCACCCATGCGCTCGCTCTGGCGCAGGCCCGTGCGCACATCACAAAACTTGATGGTGCCCTCGAGACGGCGCGCAGCGAAGTGGGCCGGGTTCGCGCGGAGGAGTACCGTTCGATGGAGGATCTCGAGGAATCCACCCGGCACGTGATGGCGGCGTACACGGAGCTGAAGGTTCGTGGCATGGAGGCCCGGGAGGTCCGCGCCCGCCTGGCGGCCTCAGCGGGGGTCATTCTCGCGGGCCGGGTTCTGGCCCTCGAGACCGATCAGATAGCCGCCGCTTTGTCCGGTGTGTCTGGCGGAGCGGGGCGCCACAAATCGCCCCGTCGTGGCAAAGCGCGCCCGAAGCAGCTGGAGCGCGCGCGCCTGGGATTCGAGGCGATCCGCGCGGTCGCGGAGAAAGATCCGACCACGCCCTGCGACTTGTCGCGGGCCGTGCAGACCGCCCTGGCGGCCCTCGAGACCGGGTGGGGCGGCAGGATTTCGGTGGATTGCAAGATCGAGGATATTCCCCTCGTGGTCTGGCCCCGGGGGGCGCTGCAGGCGGCCCTCCTTGCCCTCCTCGTAAATGCCGGGGAAGCGATCGAGAAGCGGGGAACGATCACCGTGGGCAGCCGGGCGCTCAAGGGCCGCGTGCTCACCGTTGCCGACGCCGAGGGGGCCGGGGATGGAGAGGAGGTTCCCGTCGGGAACACCCCGGGACAGCTTGCCTGGATTTCCGGCGCCCCTCGCGCTGAGTTCACCGTCTCGGACAACGGCTGCGGCATCCCGGAAGAAGATCAGGGAAGGCTTTTCACCCCCTTCTTCACGACCAAGCCCGCGCGCCCGGGCTCTCTCGGCCTGGGCCTGTCGATTGTGGCCGACGCCCTGGCGCGTCACGGCGGTAGCATCCGCATCGAATCCGACCCGGGCCGGGGGAGCAGCTTCGTGCTCGAGCTGCCCGGGGTACGCCCGAAGGGCCGCTCCGGCCGCTCCAGGCCGGCTCCTTGACGCGAGGTTGCAATCCGGGGCAGCTTTTCCCGGAGACATAACACTCAGACGGCCGTTGCCCGGTCCCCGCCTCGGGGGCCGCCCTGACACGCCGACATCGGGAGACCCCCCGCTTGTCCGAATTCGACAAGGTTGAAAGCCGCCGCGAGGTGCTGAGCGTCAGCGACGTCACCACGCGGGTAAAGCAGCTCCTCGAGCGGGAGGTGGGGTGCGTCTGGGTTCAGGGTGAGCTTTCGAATTTTCGCGTCGCTCCCTCGGGGCACGCTTACGGAACGCTGAAGGATAGAAGGAGCCAGATTCGCATCGTGGCGTTCAGGAACACCCTCGGCGCGGTCGGCTTCATGCCCGAAGACGGCATGAAGATCCCCATCCGGGGACGGGTCACCGTTTACGATGCGCGTGGCGACTACCAGATCATTTGCGAACGCATGTCCGAGGAGGGGGAAGGGGCCGCCGCGGTGGCGCTGCGGCAGCTCCGGGAGAAGCTGGCGGCCGAGGGGATCTTCGATCCCGAGAGGAAACGCCCGCTTCCTTTTCTTCCGCGGCGAATCGGCGTCGTGACCTCCCCGACGGGTGCCGCGCTGCGGGACGTTCTGCACGTGCTTGTCCGCCGCTACAAGAATCTCCACGTCTTGATTAGCCCCTGCAAGGTGCAGGGGTCTGACGCTCCGGGCGAGATCATTTCCGCACTCAACCTTCTCGGGGATGTGGCGGATGTCGACGTTATTCTCGTGACCCGGGGAGGGGGCTCGGCGGAAGACCTCTCGGCCTTCAATCACGAGGCGGTCGTGAGAGAGATCGCCGCGGCGCGTGTGCCTGTTGTATGCGCCGTTGGACACGAAATCGACTGGTCCCTCGCCGATATCGCGGCTGATCAGCGCGCCGCCACACCCTCGGCGGCCGCGGAAATGATCGTGCGGGAGAAGGCGGCCCTGGAGGAGAAAGTAGGGGCGCTGGACCGCCGACTCGGGGTTGCGGCCGGCGATCGGATCGGAGAGTTGCGTCAGCGGGCCATGGAGGCTGGTCGCCGTCTCGTCCATCCGCGCAAACGAATTGAGCAGACGGCCCAGCGCCTGGACGATCTCGGCGATCGCCTGGGGCGGGCGGCCGCGCACCTTTTGGCGGAGCAGCGTCGGACGCTCGATGCGGCCCGCGGAAAGCTGTACCTTCTGGCGCCCGGCTCCCGGGTGCGCGAAGGGCGCGAAGCGACGGGGACGGCCCTGTCAAGGCTCGAGTCGAACCTGCGGCATCGCATGGGCCTCGCGCGCAGCCGGATGCTGGGTACGCTTGGAAGGCTCGACAGCCTCTCACCGCTTGCCGTCCTGGGCCGGGGTTACAGCATCACGCGTACGCTGCCGGCCCACTCAATTGTGCGGCGCACTGAAGACGCTCCCCCCGGCACGCGTTTGGAGATTACGCTGCGGCGGGGAACACTTCGAGCGGAAGTTCGTTCCGTGAAGAGAGACATCAAGGGACCCGGTAGGCCGGGCAAGCTCTGATCACGTTGCCTTGACGGGTCCGGAGTCGTCGGTATACTCGGTTTCCCTGTTCTTCTTGAAACGATCCGGGGACCGGCCATGGCTCGCACACCTGTTTCCTCGAAAGCCCCCTCCGCACAGAAGACCCGGTTTGAGGAGGCCCTCAAGACCCTCGAGGGAATCGTCGTCCGGCTCGAAGACGGAGAGATACCACTCGAAGATGCCCTGAAGCTTTACGAGGAGGGGGTTCGCCTCTCCCGCCTCTGCGCGAAGAAGCTCGACGAGGCCGAGAGGAAGATAGAGACCCTCTCGCGTGAGATCGGGGGGAAGGTCACGGCCAGCCCGTTCGAGGAAAAGAGCGAAGGGGCGGAGTAGGGTCGCAAGGGGAAGGAGCGTGCCTCCACGCCACCAGATGCCGGCTGATTTCGGCGAAGAGGCGCTGAAGGCCTACCTGGAATCAAGGTCGGCGCAGGTCAACGCCTTTCTCGACCGCTACATTCCCGAGGAATCTCGCGTACCCGAATCTCTGCACCGCGCCATGCGCTACAGCCTCTTCTCGGGTGGAAAGCGAGTTCGCCCGGTTCTTACGATCGCGGGCACCGAGGCGGTCGGTGGGAGTGCGAAGGATGTCCTCGGCCTGGCGGGGGCGCTGGAGCTCATTCACACCTACACGTTGATCCACGACGATCTCCCCGCGCTGGATGACGATGACTACCGGCGGGGGCGCCTCACCTGCCACAAGGTTTTCGGCGAGGCGGTAGCGGTTCTCGCCGGAGACGCACTTCTCACGAAGGCCTTCGAGCTTCTGGCGGATCCCCGTGAGTTTCCGGGCATAGAGCCGGAGCGGCTCCTCGAGACCGCGGGACTGGTGGCGCGCACCGCGGGATCGACCTGCCTTGTGGGAGGGCAGGTAGTGGATTTGGAGAGCGAGGGGAAAGAGGTTGAGCTTCCCTTCCTCGAGTACATCCACGTGAACAAGACGGGGAGTCTCATCGTTACGAGCGTGACCGGAGGGGCGCGCCTCTGTGGTGCGAGCCCTGAGCAACTCCGGTCGCTCACGCGGTACGGGGAGTGCGTGGGACTGGTTTTCCAGATCACCGACGATCTGCTTGATGTTCTCGGCGAGCGGGAGGCCCTTGGAAAAGACACGGGAACCGATCGCGTGCGCGGGAAGGTGACCTTCCCCTCACTGCTGGGTGTTTCTGAATCACGCAACCGTGCCGAGGAGCTGACGGACATGGCCGTCGACAATCTGGCGGACCTCGACGAGAGGGCTGATCCGCTTCGCGCGCTCGCGGTTTATCTTCGGGATCGGGATCGATAGATGACGCAAAAGACACGCTGGCTGGACACCATCAACGAACCCAGGGATCTCAGGGCGGTGCCGCTATCGGAGCTGCACGTTCTGGCCCGCGAGGTGCGCGAGCGCCTGCTCGAGTGCGTTTCGAAAACGGGGGGGCACCTCGCCTCCAGCCTTGGCGCGGTGGAACTAACGATTGCCGTCCAGCGCGTCTTCGACGCCCCCCGCGATCGCATCGTCTGGGACACGGGACACCAGGCATACGTGCACAAGCTCTTCACGGGCCGCCGGGAGGAATTTGCCACCATTCGGCAGCACGGGGGGCTCTCGGGGTTTCTCCGCCGGGAGGAGAGTGAGTTCGATGTCTTCGGCGCGGGGCACGCCGGAACCGCCATCTCGGCCGGTCTTGGAGCGGCGGAGGGGATCCGGCTGCGCGGCGGCGAGGAGAAGGTCGTCGCGATCGTGGGCGACGCGTCTCTCACGGCGGGTATCACCTTCGAGGG